>JAEWCW010000217.1 GCA_023390415.1 Pseudomonadota bacterium
ATCAGCCGCAACGCGGGCACCTCGATCAGCTACGCGCCGACCTTCGGCTACGATATCTGCGCGCGCCGCGTGTCGAGCCAGACCAACGTCGCCGAGCGCTTCGACCTGTCGCGCTGGCGTCTTGCCGGCAACGGCGCCGACATGATCCGCCCGGACGTGATGCAGGCCTTCGTCGATGCCTTCGCGCCGGCCGGCTACGATTCCAGCGCCTTCTGCCCCTCCTACGGCCTCGCCGAGGCCACGCTGGCGGTGACGATCATGCCGCCGGGCGAAGGCATCGTTGTCGAGTTGGTTGAGGAGACCCTCCTCGCCGGCGGCAATCCGGGCGAGCGCGACCGGCCGCAGCGTTTCCGCTCGATCGTCAATTGCGGCAAGCCGGTGCGCGAGATGGAGGTCGCGATCCGCGGCGATTCAGGCGAGCCGCTCGGCGAGCGCGAGATCGGCAAGGTCGTCTGCCGCGGCCCCTCGGTGATGGTCGGCTATTTCCGCGACGAGGCGGCGACGGAGGCCTGCCTCGACGCCGACGGCTGGCTCGATACCGGCGACATGGGCTACCTGTCGGACGGCTACCTCTACATTGTCGGCCGCGCCAAGGACATGATCATCATCAACGGCAAGAACCACTGGCCGCAGGACATCGAGTGGGCGGTTGAGCAGCTTCCGGGCTTCAAGGCCGGCGACATCGCCGCCTTCGCGATCACCACGCCCGGCGGCGAGGAGACCCCCGCGGTCCTCGTCCAGTGCCGCACTTCCGACAGCGAGGAGCGTGGCCGCCTGCGCGACGAGATCCGCGACCGGGTCCGGGCGATCACCGGGATCAACTGCGTCGTCGAGCTCGTCCCGCCGCGCACCTTGCCGCGCACCAGCTCCGGCAAATTGAGCCGCGCCAAGGCCCGCAGCCTCTACCTCTCCGGCGAGATCGAGACGTACGACATCGCCGCGTAGCGGCAACACGATCATCTCGCCTCGGCGAACACGCGCGAGAACCGCGGCATCTTCGCGCCCTTCGCGTCTTCGCGTGCCAAAATTCCCACGCCCCCACGCGCTCGGGCGCCCGATGGTTTCACGCGAAGACGCGAAGGGCCGCGAAGGCGCGAAGAGGAAGGGGATGGGCCCCCGGCCCTAGGCCCCTTGCGCGCTCGGGGCGTCCCGGCTAATCGGCGGGTCCGGCTGCAGGAGTGTAGCTCAGTCCGGTTAGAGCATCGGTCTCCAAAACCGAGGGTCGTGGGTTCGAATCCCTCCACTCCTGCCATTTCCTTTCTTATCGGCCCCTTGCGCGTCCCCACGCTGGGCGCTATCTCGCTGGCTCGCATTCATCGTCAGCTGGCCGACCGGACCTCTCCGGTCCCGGGCGGCTGCCCAGAAGGACTTTCAAGTGGCGAGAACCAACCCCAGCGAGTTCCTGCGCCAGGTGCGCGCCGAGACCGGCAAGGTGGTCTGGCCGACTCGCCGCGAAACGCTCATGACCGGCCTGATGGTGGTGATCATGACCGCGCTCCTCGGCCTCTTCTTCTTCGGCGTCGACAGCGCGTTCAGCGCGATCGTCCAGGCGCTCCTCTCCCTGGTGGGCAGCAACTAATGTCACGTTGGTACATCATCCACGCTTATTCCGGCTTCGAGAACAAGGTTCGCGAGGCGATCCAGTCCGAGGCCAGCCGGCTCGGCCTCGAGCAGCTCGTCGAGGCCGTCGAGGTCCCGACCGAGAAGGTGACCGAGGTCCGCCGCGGCAAGAAGGTGACGAGCGACCGCAAGTTCTTCCCGGGCTACGTCCTCGCCAAGCTGCGCATGACCGACGACGTCTACCACCTCGTCAAGAACACGCCCAAGGTGACCGGCTTCCTCGGTTCGTCCGGCAAGCCGCAGCCGATCTCGGACGCCGAGGCCGCGCGGATCCTCAACACCAAGGACGAGGCCGCAGCGGCAGCGCCCAAGACCAAGATCAACGTCGATTACGAGATCGGCGACAGCGTCAAGGTCCTCGACGGTCCGTTCGCGAGCTTCAACGGCCTCGTCGAGGAGCTCGATTTCGACCGCGGCCGGGTCAAGGTCGGAGTCAGCATCTTCGGCCGCGCCACGCCCGTCGAGCTCGAGTTCGAGCAGGTCGAACGGGTCAAGTAAAGCCGCTTCCCTAAGCCAGGATCTCCGGCTCGATCGTCGCGGCTTGCCGCCAATGCTCGCGCACCGGCTCGGGCAAGGCCGCGCAGACCTTGTCGACCAGCCCTTCCGTCAGGTGGCGCGACAGCGTCCGGAACACCGTCTCGGCGGCCTCGGCCGGCGCCATCGGCGGATCGAGGTCGACCAGCCCGATTGCGACCAAAGCGAGGAACTCGTTCCAGCTCCTCAGCGGCATCGGCACGTCGGCCGGGCGGAACTGGTCGTAATAGGCGCCGCGGACCAGCAAAGGCAGCTGCGCCGAGAGATGCGCGCCGAGCTCGATCGGCACCCGGTCGCGCACCGCCCGAAGCACCGCGCCGAGCACGTGCCAGGCCGCACGCCGGTCGCGCCCGGTCTCGCCCATGATCTCGTCGAGCATGATGTGGGTCTTCTGCAAAGTGGTGTCGAAGACGTCCAATCCGGTCGCGCTCATCGCTTTTCTCCTTGCGGCGCGCCCTAAGGAGGCCCGCCCATCCCGGCCTTGACGAGCGTCAATTAAGCGGCAGCGGCAGCGCGCCGATCCGGACGCCGCGCCGCCCGGGAACCGGACCGGCTCCGCAACGTTTGCGCCGGCGGAATCATGAGGATCGAGCTTGCGTGCCGACATTGCGGGTCCAACGATTTCCGCCTCGACGAGGCGGCGAACGATAGCGCGCTCGTCGCCTGCGGCGAGTGCGGCCGCACCTTCGGCACCCTCGGCGACATCAAGGAAGACGTCGCCCGAACCGTGATGAACGCCGCCCGCAAACGCCCCTAGCTCACCTCCCAACCGCCAATCCCCAACCCCTCATTTCCCCCGCAGCTTCCGCTCCATCTCCTCGATCCTCCACCCCCCGAACAGCGCGCGCCCCTCGCGGTGCGGCGGCCGCCCGCTCGCCTTCGACCAGCCCGTGACCAGCTCGAGCGGCGGAAGCTGCGGCGGCTCCGGCTCGTCGGCATGGCGCCAGCTTCCGGTCTCCTCGAAGCGCTCGGCGCGGCGCAGCGCCTCGTCCTCGGCCTCGCGCTCCTTCTCCCAGGTCCACATCGCCGCGAGCCGTTCGCGATAGACCTCCCACGGCTCGCCGCGCCGCCGCCTTCGGTGCGGCATGTCCCAGCCCTGGCGGACCGATTTTTCGTGGAGGAAGAGCAGCTGCAGCGCCTGGTCCGCGGTCATCGGCGGGATCGGCGGCTCCTCGCACTGGCGCCAGAGATCGTGTTCGTGGCTGCCCACCATCCCGGCCGCGAGCAAGGCGCATTCGAGCCTTTCATAGCCCATCTTCAGCGCCAGCCGCATCTCGCGCGCGAACGCCTTGTTCTGCCGCCGCCGCCGGTAGAAGGCCGCGACCGAAGCGCCCGCCGCGGCCGCCGACAGCCGCACGTTTGCCGTCGCCGAGAGCGCCGAGAGAAACGCCTGCTCGGCAGCCCGAGTCAGCTTCCCTGGATGCGCCAGACGAAGCTGCAGCTTCCCGTTCCGCGTCCGCACCACCACCGGCTCATGCCCCCGAGTCCGCAGCGCCGGATTCTCACCACCTCCGCTCGTCCCGAGCGAAGTCGAGGGGCGTTTCCCCGGCTCAGCTTCCGGCCCCCTCTTCCCCCCAGCCAGATGAAACCGCGCATGCGCTGCAGCCACCGCCGCGTCCCAGTCCTGCGCGAAGGCGGCATTGGCCCCGCGCCGATGGTGCATGGTCGAAGGCTTCCGCCTGATCTCCCGAGCCGCCAGCCGCGCATTCCCGGTCTCGGCGAGCACATCGAGAAACGCGCGATTCTCCGCCTGCTGGGCGAGGCTGAACGGACGAGCCATGAGCGGAACCTCCCGCAGATGTTCCACCTATGTTCTCATCTGAAATCCTACATTGCAAGGGCAAGCCGCCACCGAGCAAAGCTGCCGACGCTCAGCGGCGCGCGAGCAGCGAATTGAGTCGGCGCAGCTCGGCCGGCGCGCCGTGCGAGTCGCACGAACGCGTCCGACGTCACGCGCGGCTTTGCCGCGCCCTCTTATGTAAAGGTGACAGCCGACAGCCCCTTGATCACCCGAATGCTAGCAGGCAGGCTGTGTGAATGGTCACGCCTGAAGCCCGTGCACGCGAACTAATAGACGCTCAGCTGACGGCTGCCGGGTGGCTGATCCAGGACCGCGACCAGCTCGACCGCAAGGCTAATCTTGGCGTCGTAGTGCGAGAATATCCCATGGCCAATGGTCCTGCGGACTATCTATTGCTGGTCGACGGAAAGGCCTGTGGGACGATTGAAGCGAAATATGAGGGCTTCACCCTCTCGGGCGTTGCGGACCAGGCGACCGGCTACAATGCCAATGCGCCCGCAGCGCTGGCGACATGGGGCAACCCGCTTCGCTTCGACTATGAGGCGAGCGGCTCGGAAATCCTCTTTTCCGACAGGGTGGACCCGGACCAGAGATCTCGCCCGCTGTTCCACTTTCACCGCCCGGAGACGCTCCTCGATTGGCTCAAGGCGCAATCGAGCATTCGGGCCCGCCTGCCGCAATTGCCTCCTCTCATCCGTGACGGCCTTCGAGATTGCCAGATCGAGGCGATCGAAGGGATCGAGCATTCGCTGGCGCAAGGCCAGCCGCGTTCGCTCGTTCAGATGGCGACCGGAGCCGGCAAGACCTTCACGGCGGCCACCCTCTCCTATCGCCTGCTTGCCCATGCCAACGCCCACCGGATCCTCTTCCTCGTCGACCGCAACAATCTCGGCCGGCAGACCCTGAAGGAATTCCAAGGCTACAGGCGGCCCGGCGCCGGTCGGCTGTTCACCGAACTCTACAACGTCCAGCGGCTCGGCCCCGCCGGGATCGACCCGGCGAACAAGGTCGTCATCTCGACGATCCAGCGGCTCTTTTCCCAACTCGTCGGAACGGAACTCAGCGAGGATGAGGAAGAAGCGAGCGAATTCGAGCGCGCCCACGTTCCCAGCCGCCCCATCGTCTACAATCCGGGTCTCCCGCCCGAGACGTTCGATTTCATCATCGTCGACGAGTGCCATCGCTCGATCTACGGCAACTGGCGGCAGGTGCTCGACTATTTCGACGCGCAGATCGTCGGCCTCACCGCCACCCCCTCGCCCGTAACGATGGGCTTCTTCAACCAGAATATCGTCGCCGAATATCCTTACGAGAAATCCGTCGCCGAAGGCGTCAACGTACCGTTCGAAATCTATCGCATCCGCACCCAGATCGGCGAGCATGGCGGGCGGGTTGAGGCAGGCTACAGCATTCCGCGCCGCGACCGCTTCACTCGGCGTCAGCGCTACCAGACCCTCGATGACGATCTCGTCTATGCTGGGTCGGACCTCGACCGGTCGGTGCTGGTGCCGAACCAGATCAGGACTGTGCTCGAAACCTATCGCGACACGCTCTTCACCGAGCTGTTTCCCGGGCGCACGGAGGTGCCGAAAACACTGATCTTCGCTAAGGACGATCACCATGCCGAGGAGATCGTGGGCATCGTCAAGGAGGTGTTCGGCAAGGGCAATGACTTCGCCAAGAAGATCACCTACGCCGCCACCAACCCGGAGACGATCCTCCAGCAGTTTCGCAATGACTACAACCCGCGCATCGCCGTCACCGTCGACATGATCGCGACCGGAACCGACGTGAAGCCGATCGAGGCGCTGATCTTCATGCGGGACGTGCGCTCGGCCATCTATTTCGAGCAGATGCGCGGACGCGGCGTACGCTCGCTCAACCCCGCAGACCTGGCCAAGGTCACCCCGGATGCGCGCGCCAAGGACAGGTTCGTGCTGATTGACGCGGTCGGAGTCACCGAGAGCGAGAAGACGATCGTCCAGCCGCTGGAGCGCAAGCGCGCCGTCTCGTTCGAGAAGCTATTGGAAAACGTCGCCTCGGGCGCCAGCGACGAGGACACGGTGTCGAGTCTCGCACACCGGCTCTCGCGGCTGGAGCACAAGCTTTCGCCGGAGGACCTGGGGAAGATTCGGGAAACAGCCGGCGGGCGATCGCTTTCCGAGTTGGCCGGAAGCCTCGTTGATGCGCTCGATCTCGACCAGATCGCCAACGCTCCGGATCCGGCCGCCGATGGGCAGAGGCTGCGCGAGGCGGCGTTGGCACCGTTCGACAGACCGGGCCTGCGCAACCTGCTGATCGAGCTGAAGCGCGCCAGCGAGCTGGTGATCGACGATCTGTCCGCAGACGTGGTCATTTCCTCTGCCTTCGATCCGGCCGCGGCGGAACGGGTGACGACGAGCTTCCGCGCCTTCATCGAGAAGAAGCAGGACGAGATCGTCGCCCTCTCCATCCTGCTCGGTCATCCGGCGGCGCAGGCGCGGCTCACCTACGAGAGTCTCCAAGACCTTCGCGACGCGATGATGCGTCCCCCATGGCTTTTGCAGCCGCTGGAGCTATGGAGCGCCTACCGCAGGCTCCAGGGGGACAAAGTGAGAGGCAATCCGGCTAAGGCGCTGACCGATATTGTGGCGCTCGTACGGTTCGCGACCGGCCGTGCTGATACGCTCGCGCCGCTGTCGAGCGACATGGCCGGCCGCTTCAACCTGTGGCTAGGGCGCGAGGAACGCCAGGGCCGTATCTACACACAGGAGCAGCTCGCTTGGCTCGAAGCGATCCGCGACTATCTCGCCGCCAATATCGAGTTGCCGCTCCGCGACTTCGAGGAGCTGCCGCAATTCACCCGACGGGGCGGGATTATCGCCGCGCGGCGCGCCTTTCCCGGGCGGCTCGATGCGGTGGTGGATGACCTTACGACGACGCTAGTGGCATAAGTGTCTTGGCCCGTAGTAGAGCTGGGAGGCGTTTTGACGCGGTCCCCTGAGAAGGCGTCGCCGCAATCTCAGCCAGAGCTGCCGTTCGTCGGGTTGGACGCGATCGCGCCGCACACGATGACGGTCGCAGAAATGATTCCATTTGGCAGTATGAAAAGCTTGGGCTCGCACTTCCGCGCCGGCGACGTTCTCTATGGACGGCTTCGACCATATCTAAATAAAGTTTGGCATGCGGATCGAGAAGGCGCCTGCTCTGGCGAGCTGTTGGTCTTGCGAACGAACGGCAAGCTCGACCCTCGCTTTCTCGCCTACCGCCTGCACAGCCGTGACTTCGTGGATTACGCTAGTCATGCAGTAACTGGAGATCGGCCCCGCCTGGACTTCAAGCAGCTCGCTGCATTTCGAACGTCATTGCCTCCTGTCGAAGTCCAGCGCCGCATCGTTGCCCGGATCGACGAGCTATTCTCGGAGCTCGACGACGGGGAGGAGGAACTGCGACGGGCACGGGCGGAGCTGGACACCTATCGCAAGTCTCTGCTGAAAGCGGCGGTGACGGGCGAGCTGACCGCCGACTGGCGCGCCGCCAACCCTCCGAAAGAATCCGGTGCCGACCTCCTCCAACGCATCCTCGCTGACCGCCGCGCTCGCTGGGAGGTCCCGAACAAGGGGAAGCAGTACAAGGAGCCTTTGCAGGCTCAGACTAATGATTTGCCAAAATTGCCAGACGCTTGGGTATGGGCCAGCATCGACCAGCTATCCGTCCGGGTTACAAAGGGCTCCTCACCCGGCTGGCAAGGATTCGACTATCAGGATGACGGCATTTTGTTTGTTCGCAGCCAGAACGTCGGCTGGGGTGATCTGAGGCTCTTTGATCAGGTCTATCTCGATCCCAAATTCAATGAAGTTGAGCGAAAAGCTATCGTTCGGTCCGGTGACGTGCTCCTCAACATTGTCGGCGCATCGATCGGCCGCGCATGTAAGGCTGACCAGCGGTTAGATGGAGCCAATACGAATCAAGCGGTAGCCGGTATTCGTCCGGTGACAGCGGCGCTGTCCGACCATCTAGTTTCCTGGTTAGTCAGCCCGGGAGGCCAGAGTGCCATATTCAAGAATGTCGTAGAGACGGCTCGTGCCAATCTCAGCCTGGAAGACGTCCGGGGTATAGCCGTACCGCTGCCTCCACTCGATGAGATGACCCAGATCGAAATGGCACTTGCGGCGGCAGAGCTGACAGGCTCCGAGGTATTCAAGGAAGCCTCGGACGCCGAGGAAGCGTCAGCAGCGCTCCGACAATCCATCCTCGCCGCCGCATTCCGTGGAGAACTCGTCCAGTGAACGAACAAACGCTCGTTGCGAAAGTGTGGAGCTACGCGCACGTTCTGAGGGACGACGGAGTCTCGTTCGGCGACTATCTCGGACAGATCAGCTTTCTTCTCTTCCTGAAGATGGACGAGGAACGCGGGAAGGCACTCAACGAACCCTCTGCTTTGCCGGCGGATTGCCGGTGGGGGACGCTGCGCACACTCTCCGGTGAGGCGCTCGACGCCCATTACAAGGAGGTGCTGGCTAGGCTCTCGCGTCGGAGCGACATCGTCGGCACCCTCTTCCTCAAGGCCGAGAGCAAGATCGCCGATCCGGCCAAGCTGCAGCGGCTGGTTGGCCTGATCGACGGCGAGACCTGGATGGGTCTCAACGTCGACGTGAAGGGCACGATCTACGAAGGGTTGCTGGAGCGGAACGCCGGCGAGGTGAAGTCCGGCGCCGGCCAGTATTTCACACCGCGCCCACTGATCCAGGCGATCATCGACGTGATGGACCCCGAGCCTAGGGAAACGGTTCACGATCCAGCCTGCGGTACCGGCGGCTTCCTTCTAGCAGCCTACGAGCACATGCGCGGCAAGCCCGAGGCGAACGACCGCACCGCCGCGCGCCGTCTGCGCGAGGAAAAGCTCTCGGGGCACGACATCGTCCCCGAGGTCGTGCGGCTTTGCGCGATGAACCTTTATCTGCACGGCATTGGCGGTGGCGAATCGCCAGTGTCGCAGCGCGACGCCCTGCTCGCCGACGATGGCCGGCGTTACGACCTCGTTCTCACCAACCCCCCATTTGGCAAGCGTCAGTCGTTCCGGATCGTCAATTCGGAAGGGGCGATCGAGAGCGAGCGGCAGGACTATGTCCGCGACGATTTCACTGTCACCACGGGCAACAAGCAGCTCAATTTTCTCCAGCACATCATGTCGATCCTGACCCGGTCGGGGTCGGCAGCGGTGGTGATGCCCGACAACGTGCTTTTCGAGGGCGGTGCCGGTGAAACCCTGCGCAGGAAGCTGCTCAAGGATTTCGACTTCCACACCCTGCTCCGGCTGCCGACCGGCATCTGGTACAGCCAGGGCGTCAAGGCGAACGTGCTGTTCTTCGACCGGGCGCCCGCCGGCGAGCGCATCGCGACCGAAGAGCTGTGGGTCTACGATTTCCGCACCAACCAGCGCTTCACCCTGCGCGAGCGGCCCCTCAAGCGCTCGGACCTGGACGATTTCGTTGACTGCTACGGAAAAAAGCACGAGCGCCACAAACGGAAGGAAACCGAGCGCTTTCGCCGTTTCTCCTACGAGGAGCTGGCGAAGCGCGACAAGCTTAATCTCGACATTTTCTGGCTGAAGGACGCCAGCGCGACCGACCCGGACACCCTGCCCCCGCCAGACGAGGTGGCGGCCGAGATCGTGACCAGCCTGGAGCTTGCACTGGAGAAGTTTAGAAGCGTGGCGGGGAAGCTTGCCACTCCGAACACCTAGCCCGCCAGCGCTTTGCCGCGCGCAATTGCGCGCGGTCGCGGTCGCAGGGATTGGGGGCACCCTCTCTCACTGAGTTTGGGAAAATCGCACCTCGGAAGAGGGGCTTGGCGTTTTAGTTCGATTCCGCTAAGGGCGCACACTTCCAAAGCAGCAGCAATGGAAAGGGACCCCGTCAAAGTACCACTTTGATGGGATTTCGTGCGGGAGGCAGTCTCGAAAGGGATAGCCGTCTGGACCGCTAAACTTCGCCAGTCCGCCATAGCCTCGTGCGAAGGCGGAGCAACGAGAGTGAGAAAGACAAAGGACACATGGCTAAGAAGATAACGGGCTATATCAAGCTCCAGGTGCCCGCGGGCGCCGCCAATCCGTCGCCGCCGATCGGCCCGGCCCTCGGCCAGCGCGGCGTCAACATCATGGAATTCTGCAAGGCGTTCAACGCCCAGACCGGCGACATGGAGAAAGGGATGCCGATCCCGACCGTGATCACCGTCTATGCGGACCGCAGCTTCTCGTTCGAGATGAAGACCCCGCCGGCGACCTACTTCCTGAAGAAGGCGGCCAAGATCTCGTCGGGCTCCAAGGAGCCGGGCAAGTCGACCGCAGGTCGGGTGACGCGCGGGCAGCTGCGCGACATCGCCGAAGCGAAGATGAAGGATCTCAACGCCACCGATCTCGACGCGGCGACCAAGATCATCGAGGGCAGCGCCCGGGCCATGGGCCTCGAAGTGGTGGAGGGCTAAGACCATGGCAAAGCTCACGAAGAAGCAGAAGGCGCTCGCCGCCGCGGTCGACACGCAGCGGCTCTACGGGGTCGACGAGGCGATCGAGACCCTGAAGGCCAACGCCACCGCCAAGTTCGACGAGACCATCGAGGTCGCGCTCAACCTCGGCGTCGATCCCCGCCACGCAGATCAAATGGTCCGGGGCGTGGTGACGCTGCCCGCCGGTACCGGCAAGGACGTCCGCGTCGCGGTGTTCGCGCGCGGCGGCAAGGCCGAGGAAGCGACTGCGGCGGGCGCCGATGTCGTCGGCGCCGAGGACCTGATGGAGACCATCCAGGGCGGCACCATCGATTTCGACCGCGTGATCGCGACCCCGGACATGATGGGCATCGTCGGCCGGCTCGGTAAGGTGCTCGGCCCCAAGGGCCTGATGCCGAACCCGAAGCTCGGCACGGTCACGCCGAACGTCGCGGAGGCGGTCAAGGCGGCCAAGGGCGGCCAGGTCGAGTTCCGCGTCGAGAAGGCCGGGATCATCCATTCGGGCATCGGCAAGGCGAGCTTCTCGAACGAGGATCTGCGCCGCAACTTCGACGCCTTCGTCGACGCGATCGTCAAGGCGAAGCCGTCGGGCGCCAAGGGCAAGTACGTCAAGAAGGTCGCCCTGAGCTCAACCATGGGCCCGGGCCTCAAGCTCGACGCGGCGGAAGTCGCCTCGGTCTGATCTGACCAAAGCCCAACAAGAAAGAGGGCCGGGGCGGCGACGCTCCGGCCCTTTTCCTTTGCCTCCAGCCCCTCCGGCCGTCACAAACGCCCTGGGACGCAGAGGAGCGCAATGACGGAGAAAGGCCGGCTTGCGGCGCGCCACCTCGTGGCGATGGGGACGTCGATGATGGAGTCGGGCAAGGGCCGGCAGGCCGCCGCCCTCGTCCGCGAGAATCTCGCCGCGGCGCCCGACGATCCCGTGCTTCGCGAGGCCGCGGCGATCGTGCTGCAGCACAAGGTGCAGACCTATCACCGGCGCATGCTGGCCGACGAGCGCCGCAACGCCGCCTACCGGCGCGGCATCGAGGCGCATGCGCGCGGCAAGGTCGTGCTGGACATCGGCGCCGGCTCCGGCCTGCTCGCGATGATCGCCGCACGCGCCGGCGCCGCCCACGTCTACACGGTCGAGAAGAACGGCGCGGTGGCCGAGACGGCGCGCGAGATTGTCGCCCGTAACGGCTATGCCGACCGGATCACCGTGATCGGCAGGCTATCGACGGAGCTCACGCGCGAGGATATCGGCGGCGGCGCCGACCTCATCGTCTCGGAGCTGTTCGCCAACGATCTGATCTGCGAGGAAATCCTGCCGAGCCTGCGCCACGCACGACGCGCGTTGGGTCGGCCCGGGGCCGAGATCATGCCGCGCCACGCCGCAATTCGGGTCGCCCTGGCCAGATATGACGGCCGCCGCCCGCCGCGCGCGGGCATGGTCGAAGGCTTCGACCTCAGTCCCTTCAACAGCCACGGCAGCTCGATCCTCAGCCTCAATGGCGGCACCTCGAAACTCGCCGCGATGGGGCCGCATGCGGATCTGTTCCACTTCGATTTCCACGATCCGGACATCCCTCCCGAGGACCGCGCCCAGGCGGTGCTGACCTCGTCCGGCGGGCGCGTCGACGGAGTCGCCCAGTGGATCTGGTTCCGCTTCGACGAGGCGACGGACTATGAAAATCGGCCGGGCTCCGAGTCCCACTGGGCGATCGTCTTCACGCCGTTCGACGAGCCGGTCCAAACCAAGGCGGGCGAGCGGATCGCGATCGAGGGCTGGCGCGACGATCGCCACCTCCGCGTGTGGCGCGGGTCGTCACGCTGATCGTCCGCAGTCGATCCAGCGAATTGAACCGATCTGGCAGTCAAATGCACTTGACGATTGGCTCGCACGCCGGTCCGATGGGGGGCGTAAAAGGAGGAAACAAATGCGTCTGAAGGCCCTTACGACTGCCGTCGCCGCGTCGGCCCTTGCGATGTCGAGCGTCGCCGTCGCCCAGCAAGCGGCGCCCAGCGCAGCTTCAACTCAGCTCGAGCCGATGTCCGAGGAGGTGGAGGGCAGCCAGGTCCGAGGCGGTTTCCTCCTGCCGCTCGCGTTCGTCATCGCGGTCATCGTCGGCGTCCTCCTGCTCACGAAGGACGATGAGGAGGACTTCCCGGTCAGCCCCTGATGGCCTGCGCCGCGGCGCTCGGCTGAGACAATGGAGAGCGAAGCGTCACCGAGGCCTCGCATCCCGACCAACGAAAAAGGGCGGCACCCCTGGGGGAGCCGCCCTTTCCGTTTCGAAGCGCCCGAAGGCGCCGCGATTACTTGAGCTCGACGGTGCCGCCGGCTTCCTCGATCTGCTTCTTGATCTTCTCGGCCTCGTCCTTGCCGACGCCTTCCTTGATCGGCTTCGGAGCGCCCTCGACCAGCGCCTTGGCTTCGCCGAGGCCCAGGCCGGTGATCGCGCGGACTTCCTTGATCACGTTGATCTTCTTGCCGCCGTCGCCCGTGAGGATGACGTCGAACTCGGTCTGCTCTTCAGCAGCCGGAGCAGCGGCGCCGCCGCCGGCCGGGCCCGCAACCGCAACAGCGGCGGCGGCCGAAACGCCCCACTTCTCTTCGAGCGCCTTGGCGAGGTCGGCGGCTTCAAGAACGGTCAGCTCGCTCAGCTGATCGACGAGTGCATTGATGTCTGCCATTTTAAGTCTCCTGTTCGGGCCCGCAGGCCTCGAGGGTTCAGTTCAATCGGGAAATCAGGCGTCTGCCTTGGCCGCAAAGGCCCCGACGACACGCGCCAGCATCGCACCCGGCTCGTTGATGGTCCGCGCAATCTTGGTCGCGGGCGCCTGGATAAGGCCCACGATCGTCGCACGCAGTTCATCGAGAGACGGAAGCTCGGCCAGCGCCTTGACGCCGTTCACGTCGAGGACGGTGTCACCCATCGCGCCGCCAACGATCTCGAAGCGATCGGTGGTCTTGGCGAAATCGACCGCGACCTTGGCGGCCGCGACCGGATCGGTCGACGTGGCGAGGGCCGTCGGCCCCGTCAGCATCTCCCCGATCGGGGCGTAGGTGGTGCCCTCGAGCGCGATCAAGGTCAGCGTATTCTTGGTCACCTTGAAGGACGCACCGGCATCCCGCATCCGATTCCTGAGGGTCGTGGACTGGGCCACGGTCAGGCCGAGATTGCGGGTGACGACCACCACTGCAGTCTCGTTGAACGTCTGCTTGAGCTGCGCGACCTGCTCGGTTTTCTGAGCTCGATCCATGCTTACACTCCTATAGCCCGCCGAACCGTTCGACGGGCTGGCTTCGGCCGATCCTGGAGACGGGCTCCCCGACACGGCCGTTCGGCGCCGCCGGAGCCGAAGCCCTGGCGAAGCCAGTGTCCGAGGGGAGGGTTCGCGCAGCCGATGTCCCGAAGGCTCGGCAGACCGGCATCGGGCAAGGCCCGGCCGGAAAACTCTTCCCCGTCTCGGCGGGAGATTAAGCCGCTTCGCAAAGCTTGGCGGCACCCGCTGTCTCGGACGGTGGGAAGGGGCGCGCGCGAGGCGGCCCCTTTCCGAAGCCGCGCCCTATACAGGAAAACCGCGCAGGATCAAGGGCAGCCGCCCGGACGTTGGCGGGCGATGGCGGTGATCGGCACGGCAGGCTGGAGCATTCCCGGAACGGTCGCGGAGGACTTCCCCGCGGACGGCTCCGCGCTCGAACGCTATGCGCGCGTCTTCGGCGGGGTCGAGATCAATTCCTCCTTCCACCGCTCCCATCGCGCCGCGACCTGGGCGCGTTGGGCCGAGAGCGTCCCGGACGGCTTCCGCTTTGCGGTGAAGATTCCGAAGACGATCAGCCACCAGCTGAAGCTCGTCGACTGCGACGATCTGGTCGACCTTTTCCTCGCCGAGTCCGGTGCGCTGGGCGACCGCCTCTCGATCCTGCTTCTTCAACTGCCGCCCAAGCTCGCCTTCGAGGAAGGTATCGCCCTCCCCTTTCTCGGCCGTCTCCTCAATCGGGCCGGGAGCGCCCGGATCGCCTGCGAGCCGCGCCATCCGAGCTGGTTCGCGGACGAGGTCGATGCGCGCCTCGCCGAGCTCGGAATAGCGCGGGTGGCGGCCGATCCCGCCGTGGTCCCGCCAGCGGCGGCACCCGGCGGCGCGACCAGGCTCCGTTACTGGCGGCTGCACGGCAGCCCGGTCATGTACCGCTCCTCCTATGACGACGAGCGGATCGCAGCCTATGCGGCAGCGATCGCCGCCGCCGAGGCTGCGGGCGCCGAGGCCTGGTGCATGTTCGACAACACTGCCTCTTCGGCGGCGACGGGCGACGCGTTGCGCCTCGCGGAGCGGGTGCCTGCAGCTGCCCACCCAAACCCCTGAAATTTGCCTTTCCGGGTCCGCGCGCCTACATCTGGGATCGCTATCAGTCGCAACGACGGTCTTTGGTGCTGCGGCTCCTTCTTCCTTCTCGCCTCTCCTAGCTCCGGCGCGCCGGTTGGCGGCGGGCCCCAGAAGGAAAAATCCAAATGACCATCGGAACCGTTAAATTCTTCAATGCCGACAAGGGCTACGGCTTCATCCAGCCCGAAGACGGCGGAAGCGACGCCTTCGTCCACATCACCGCGGTCCAGGCCGCCGGCATGCAGACGCTCGATCGCGACCAGCGCGTGTCCTACGAGCTCGAGACCGACCGGCGCGGCAAGACCAGCGCGGTCAACCTGCGCAGCGCCTGATCTCTTGTCAGGGGGCGGTGCGGGCCAAGCGCCTGCGCCGCCCCTTCGCCAGTTTCGAACGGGGT
Organism: Pseudomonadota bacterium; assembly: GCA_023390415.1. GTDB lineage: Bacteria > Pseudomonadota > Alphaproteobacteria > Sphingomonadales > Sphingomonadaceae > Allosphingosinicella. The sequence goes on from JAEWCW010000217.1 coordinate 15,210, forward strand.
CTCACGAAGGAGCCTTAGCCTGATGTCGATCCAAGCCGAATTCTACGCCGCCCGCGCTGCCGAGGCACGGGCCGCGGCCGAGGAAGCCACGCTGGACAATGTCCGCGAGCGCTGCCTCCGTTCGGCGGCGGCGTGGGAGGGAATGGCGGCGCGGGCGTCGCGCACCGATCAGATGCGCCAGCGCCAGGCCGCCGAAAAGGCGTCCGTCGAAGTCGTCCAATAAGATAAGGGCCGGCGCGAGCCCAAGCCCGCGCCGGCCCTACATCCTCAGCAGCGAAGCTTACTGCGTGTTGGCGGCGGCGTTGTCGCCGGCGTCGCGGACAGCCTCGGCCTGGTTCTGGGCGTTCGACTCGATCGCGTCAGCGACGTTCGACGCATTGGATTCGATGGCGTCGGCGACGTTCGAGGCATTGGCCTCGATCGCATCGGCCTTGTTCTCGGCGGCCTTGTTCTCGCTGCCGCAGGCGCCAAGCGCGAGCAGGCTGGCGACGGCGGCAGTTTTCAGGATGACCTTCATGTTGTGCCCCTCGTTTCGCGTCACGGCAAAAGAGGCGCCTCGGCCGCGCCGCGGCCGAAGCGCCTACGGACCTGCGTGACTTCAGACCCAGAGCGCACACTAACATGGATTTTGGGCCTCGCAACAGGGTTGTTGCCGACTGCACCCGTGCCGCCCTTGACCCCTGCCTCTCCGATCCTTAAATAGCGCCCCGTACCCCACCGCATCGGAACAGGACGCGCCGTCGCGCAGCGCGTTCAACGCATTGATCGGTGAGGGTTTTTCGGACGTGCGAAGCTGCGGTTCCCATCACGGGGACTCGCGGCTTTTTGCGTCTCTAGCAGCGCCTGAAATTCACTTCCCTTGGCCCCGGCACCGCCCGGGCGACGAGAAAAGGCGACGAAACCCACATGGCGACCACCGCTCCCCAGGCTCCCGAGACCCGCTCGACGGCCTCCAAGCGTATCCGCAAGATCTTCGGCAACATCCACGAAGTATCGGAGATGCCGAACCTCATCGAGGTCCAGCGCGAGAGCTACGAACAGTTCCTCCGCTCGCGTCCGCAGGACGGCTATGTGTCGGGCCTGGAGAAGACCCTTCGCTCGGTCTTCCCGATCCGCGATTTCGCCGGCACCGCCGAGCTCGATTTCGTCCATTACGAGCTGGAAGAGCCCAAGTACGACACCGACGAGTGCCGTCAGCGGGGCATGACCTATGCGGCGCCGATGCGCGTCACCCTTCGCCTGATCGTGTTCGAGGTCGACCCGGACACCGAGACCCGCTCCGTGCTCGATATCAAGGAGCAGGACGTCTACATGGGCGACATGCCGTTGATGACCCACAACGGCACCTTCATCATCAACGGCACCGAGCGAGTCATCGTCTCGCAGATGCACCGGTCGCCGGGCGTCCTGTTCGACCATGACCGCGGCAAAACCCACGCCTCCGGCAAGTATCTCTTCGCCGCGCGGGTGATCCCCTATCGCGGCTCGTGGCTCGACTTCGAGTTCGACGCCAAGGACATCGTCAACGTCCGCATCGACCGCAAGCGCAAGCTCCCGGTCACCGCGCTTCTCCACGCGCTCGGCCTGACCAGCGAGGAGATCCTCAACACCTTCTACGACCGTGTGACCTTCGTCCGCGGCGAGGGCGGCTGGCGGATCCCGTTCGTCGCCGAGAATTGGCGCGGCCAGAAGCCCGCGTTCGACGTTGCCAATGCCGAGACCGGCGAGATCGCCTTTCCGGCCGGCCAGAAGATCACGCCGCGCGCCGCCAACAAGGCGGCCAAGGACGGGCTCAAGGAGCTGCTCATCCCGACCGAGGAGATTTTCGGCCGGTACAGCGCCTATGACCTGATCAACGAGAAGACCGGCGAGATCTATGTCGAGGCGGGCGACGAGATCACCCCGGAAAATCTGGAGAGCCTGGACCGCGCCGGCGTGGATCGCAACGAGCTGCTCGACATCGAACACGTCAACACCGGCCCCTGGATCCGCAACACGCTGAAGGCCGACAAGGCCGAGGACCGCGACCACGCGCTCGCCGACATCTACCGGGTCATGCGCCCGGGTGAGCCGCCGACACGCGAGACCGCCGAGGCCCTGTTCGCCGGCCTGTTCTTCGATCCGGAGCGCTACGACCTCTCGGCCGTCGGCCGGGTGAAGCTCAACATGCGCCTCGGCCTCGACGCCGAGGACACGATCACGACGTTGCGCACCGAGGACATCGTCGCGGTCGTCCAGGAGCTGGTGAACCTGAAGGACGGCAAGGGCGAGATCGACGATATCGACAATCTCGGCAACCGCCGCGTTCGCTCGGTCGGCGAGCTCCTCGAGAACCAGTATCGCGTCGGCCTGCTCCGCATGGAGCGCGCCGTGAAGGAGCGGATGAGCTCGGTCGACGTGTCGACCGTGATGCCGAACGACCTCATCAACGCGAAGCCCGCCGTGGCCGCGGTCCGCGAGTTCTTCGGCTCGTCGCAGCTCTCGCAGTTCATGGACCAGACCAACCCGCTCTCCGAGGTGACGCACAAGCGCCGCGTCTCGGCGCTCGGGCCGGGCGGCCTCACCCGCGAGCGCGCGGGCTTCGAGGTCCGCGACGTCCACCCGACCCATTA
>JAEWCW010000006.1 GCA_023390415.1 Pseudomonadota bacterium
GGCGAAGGGCGAGGCCAGCCACGGCGAAGGCTGGCTGATGGACCGCTACATGGACGTGCTGGGCTGGACCCTGAAGAACCGGTGGAAGACCGTGTTCATCGGCATGGCCTGTTTCGGGCTGCAGATCTTCGCCTTCGCGACGCTCAACTACACCTTCCAGCCCAACACCGACGACGACACGGTGCAGGTGGCGATCGAGATGCCCCCGGGCGTGACTCTCGACCAGACCCGCGCCGTCGCCGACCGGGCAGCGGCCGTGGTGCGCAGCCAGAGCGACGTCGAATCGGTGTTCGCCTCCGTCCGCGCCGGCAACTCCACCATCTACGTGTCGCTGAAGGACCGCGGCGAGGGCCGCGACCGCACCAGCACCGAGTTCCAGCGTCAGGTCGCGCCGCGCCTGCACGAAATCGCCGACGCGCGAGTCTTCTTCCGCAATTCGCAGCGGGTCGGCGGCCGCGACGTCTCGGTGCTGCTCGCAGGCGCGGATCCCGCCAAGCTCCAGCAGGCGGCGCTCACCCTCGTCGAGCAGATGCGCCAGCGGCCCGAGCTGGTCGCGCCGCGCATCGCGGGAGACCTTCGCCGGCCCGAAATCACGATCCGGCCGCGGCTCGACCTGATGGCCGACATGGGCGTGACGACGGCAGCGATGAGCCAGGCGATCCGGGTCGCGACCCAGGGCGAGATCGACCAGGCGAGCGCACGCTTCTCGCTTTCCGACCGGCAGGTCCCGATCCGGGTCTCGCTGGAGGAAGGCTCGCGCCGCACGCTCTCGACGATCGAGAACATGCCGGTGCCGACGACGGCCGGAGGTTCGGTCCCGCTGAAGGTGGTCGCCGACATCAGCTTCGGCGCAGGCCCTTCCGCAATCCAGCGGATCAACCAGGAACGGCGGATCATGGTCGGCGCCGATCTCGCCGAGGGCGTGGTCGACGGCGAGACGATCATCAACCAGCTGCCGGTCATGCGGAACCTGCCCGAAGGCGTCGAGCGCGCTCGCTCCGGCCAGCAGCGCGAGGAGGCCAAGCTCGTCTCCGAGTTCATGACCGCCCTGGTCTCGGGCACCTTCCTCGTCTTCGCGGTGCTGGTGCTCCTCTACAAGAGGCTGATGGCGCCCTTCGTGAACATGGGCTCGCTGCTGCTCGCGCCGCTCGGCGGCGCGGTCGCGCTCCATCTGTCCGGCCACGCCGTCTCGATGCCCGTCTTCATCGGCATCCTGATGCTGTTCGGAATTGTCGCGAAGAACTCGATCCTTCTGCTCGATTTCGCGATCGAGGAGATGGGCAAGGGCGTCCCCAAGGACGAGGCGATCCGTGACGCCGGCCACAAGCGCGCACAGCCGATCGTGATGACCACGATGGCGATGGTCGCGGGCATGGTGCCGACAGCGCTCTCGCTCCAGGGCGACGCCAGCTGGCGCGCGCCGATGGCGGTGGTCGTGATCGGCGGCCTGCTGCTCTCGACCCTGCTCACGCTGGTGCTCGTGCCGGCCTCGTTCAGCCTCGCCGACAGCTTCGAGAAGTGGCTGGCGCCGAAGTTCGGGCGGGTCATCACCTATCGGGGCGTGCAGGACCACGGGCCGGCGGCACCGCACGCGGCCGAATGACCCGGGCCATAGCGGATTGAACCATCGCGACAGGCCGGCCATTGATGCGCCATGAGCCTGTTGCGACGGACGGGATTCAGACCCTTCAACCCGGCGCAAGGCGGCGCCCGGCGGATGCGCGTGCTCGCCACGGCGATGCTCGCGGGCATGGCGGCGCTGTTCATCACCGCCACCCGCCTCGTCGAGCTGCACCCCGCCTGGGGCTTCGTCCGCGCCTTCGCGGAGGCGGCGATGGTGGGCGGCATCGCGGACTGGTTCGCGGTCACCGCCTTGTTCCGTCATCCGCTCGGCCTGCCGATCCCGCACACGGCGATCATTCCGCGCAACAAGGATAGGATCGGCGACACGCTCGCCGCCTTCCTGCGCGACAACTTCCTCATCCCCTCCGTGGTCGCGCGGCGGATGCGCGGACTGGACGTCGCCGGTGCGGTCGGCCGCTTCCTCGCAGCGCCCCCGAGCGGCGGGCGCCTCCGCGACGCCGCCTCACACCTTGCCGCCGACATCCTCCAGGCGCTGGACCAGGAGCGTCTCGGCGGCATGGTCAAGGCCGCCTTCGCGCAGCGCATGCGGGCGATGGAGCTCTCGCCGATCCTCGGCCGCTCGCTCGAGGCGGCAATGACGGAGGACCGGCACGTGCCGATCCTCGACGCCATCATCACCTGGGCGGGGCGCACGCTTGACGACAATGAGGATGTGATCCGCGGCATGGTCCACGAGCGCGCCGGCTGGATCGTCCGCCTCGCGGGGCTCGACGCGAAGCTCGCCGACAAGATCGTCGAGGGCCTGCGCAAGCTCACCATCGACATGGCGATGGACGAGCACCATCCGCTCCGCACCAAGGCCGAGGAAGGACTCGCCCGCCTCGCCGTCGCACTTCAGGAGGATCCCGAAGCCCGGGCCAAGGTCGAGGCCTGGAAGGAGGAGCTGATCGCCAACAAGGCGGTGGCGGACTGGGTGGACGGTTTGTGGGAGGCGGCGCGGACCGCGCTCCTGCGCGCCGCTCAGGATCCCGAACGCGCGATGGCCGGCCGCTTCGGCGAGACCCTTCGCCAGCTCGGCGAGACGTTGCAGCAGGAGGGGGCGCTGAAGCGCGCGATCAACCTCTTCGCGCGCCGGGTCGCGGTCGGCACCGCCGCCTCCTACGGCGACCAGGCAGTGAAGCTGGTCTCCGAGACGGTGCGCAGCTGGGATGCGCGCACCGTCACCGACCGGCTCGAGGGCGCAGTCGGCCGAGACCTCCAATATATCAGGATCAACGGCACGATCGTCGGCGGCCTCGTCGGCCTCCTCATCCACAGCATCGAGGTGATGTCCGGATGATCGAGACCGAGCGGCTCGTGCTGCGGCCCCAGAGGATCGACGATTTCGATCAGTTGCACGCCCTCACGGCGGGCGAGGAGATGTATCGCTACCTCGGAGGAAAGGCGAGTATCGAGGAGAATTATCGGCGGCTGCTTGCCGTGATCGGCGCCTGGAGCGTGTTCGGCTTCGACCGCTTCGCCGTGATCGAGCGCGACGGCGGGGCATTCGTCGGCACCTGCGGAATCTTCCGCCAGATGCGCGGGCTCGGCGAGGGGTTCGACGGCCTTGCCGAGGCCGGCTGGATCATCCGGTCGGATCGATGGGGCCGGGGCTATGCGAGCGAGGCCATGCGCGGGACGATCGACTGGTTCGAGCGGACCCAGGGGCGCCAGCCTACAGTCTGCATGATCGTCCCCGACAACCTCGCTTCGGCGCGGATCGCCGCCAAGCTCGGCTACAGCCTGACTCGCACCGCCGAATATAAGGGCGAAGCCGTCAATCTCTATCGGCGCGAGGCTTAGCGCACCGTTCGCCTTTTCCGGATGATCGAGGTGGTTGCATGAGCGACGTCGCGAAGGTCCGGGCGCTGGCCGAAAAGGCCGGTTACCGGTTGGTCAAGGGCAAGGGCCGGATCGTCGGCCGGCACGATTTCGGACGCTATGGGCTCGAGAAAGCCAAGACCGGGCACAAGGCGTTCGGCTTCGGCAATCGCGGAGTCACCGCCAGCCTCGACGAGGTCGAGCGCTTCCTGGGCGGCGGCGGCGAGCAGGCCTTTGCGGCGTCGCTGAAGGCGTCCAAGCAGCGCAAGCGCGGTTGATCCGAGGGCGCTGTTCCCATCAGGCCTTGCACCGCGGCAGCGGCTGGTCTTTGCTGTGAGGCACGGACAGGGGAAGGACTTTCATCATGCGCGCAATCCTGCTCGCCGCCGCGGCGGCACTTGCTTTCGTGTCGCCCATCGCGGCCCAGACCCAGCCGGCGACCGAGCAGCCGCGCGAGGAGCCGGTGACGGTGATCCACGCCGGCACCTTGCTCGCGGTCCCCGGGCAGCCGGCGCGGCGCAACGTCAGCATCATCACCACTGGCCGGCGGATCACCGCGATCCGCGACGGCTTCGTCGACGTGCCCGGTGCCCGCGTGGTCGACCTTCGCGATCAGTTCGTCCTCCCCGGCCTGATGGACATGCACGTCCATCTTCGCGGGCTCGACGACCGGCTCCAGGCGCGCCTCCAGGAGCCGACCCGCGACTATGAGGATGAGGCCTATACGGCCGCGATCCATGCGCGGAACACGCTCCAGGCGGGCTTCACCACCGTACGCGACCTCGGCAACGATCCGCACCTGATCTTCTCCCTTCGCGACGCGATCGCGTCCGGCGCGTTCGAAGGGCCGACCATCGTGGCTGCCGGGCGGGGAATCTCAGTGTCGGGCGGACATGGCGACGCCAACGGCCTCAACCGCGACCTCACCGAGCATCGCGAGCCGCACACGATCAACGTCTGCAACGGCGCCGACGATTGCCGGCGCGCGGTTCGCGAGCAGATTTCGCGCGGCGCCGAAGTGATCAAGTTCGCCGCGACGGGCGGAGTCCTCTCGAACGTCGCCGGCGGCCTCAACCAGCAGATGATGCCCGACGAGATGCGCGCGATCGTCGACACGGCGCGGATGTTCGGCCGCCGTGTCGCCGCCCACGCCCATGGCGTCGACGGGATCAACGCCGCGCTCGAAGCCGGCGTCAATTCGATCGAGCACGGCACGTTCACCAACGACCGCACCTTCCAGCTCTACCGCCAGACCGGCGCTTATTACGTCCCGACCCTGATCGCGCCCGTCGCCGCGCTCGCCGACGGCCAGCGCGGCGCGCTGACGGCCGCCCAGTATCAGAAGGCGCAGGAGGCCGCCGGAAATGCGGAGCGCAGCTTCGCCCGGGCGCTTCGCGAAGGGGTCAACATCGCCTTCGGAACCGACAGCGGCGTCAGCCCGCACGGGCGCAATGCCGAGGAGTTCGCGCTGATGGTCCGCAACGGGATGACGCCGATGGCCGCGATCCGCTCGGCCACGGTCAGCGCGGCCACATTGCTCGGCCGTCAGGACAGCGTGGGGACGATCGAGGTCGGCAAGGATGCGGACATCATCGCGGTCGCCGGCGACCCGCTGCAGGACATCCGCCTGCTCGAAAGCGTCCGCTTCGTGATGCGCCACGGTCGGGTCTACCGGCTCGGTGCGCGGCGCGTCCTTCCGGACTGAGGCTCAGCCGCCGACCCGCTCAATGTCGGCGCCGACGGCCTGGAGCTTCTCCTCCAGCCGCTCGTAGCCGCGGTCGAGATGGTAGATGCGGCTGACCTCGGTTTCGCCCGCGGCGGCGAGGCCGGCGATGATCAGGCTCATCGAGGCGCGCAGGTCTGTCGCCATCACCGGCGCGCCGACGAGCCTGTCGACCCCGCGCACGACGGCGGAGCGGCCGCGAACCTCGATGTCGGCCCCCATCCGGTGAAGCTCGGGCACGTGCATGTAGCGATTTTCGAAGATCGTCTCGGTCAGCAAGCTGGTCCCCTGGGCGATGGTGAGCATCGCCATGAACTGCGCCTGCATGTCGGTCGGGAAGGCCGGATAGGGCGCGGTCGAGATGGTCAGCGGCTTGATCCCGTTGCGGGCGGTCACGCGAACGCCGTCGGCCGTGTCCTCGACCGTCATCCCGGCATCCTCGAGTCCGCTGAGGATCGAGGGCATCGTCTCCTTGCGGGCGCCGACGAGCTCGAGCGAGCCGCCGGTGATCGCTGCCGCGCAGGCATAGGAACCGGCCTCGATCCGGTCCGGCATCACCGCATAGGTGGCGCCGTGAAGCTCGGCGACGCCCTGGACGGTCAGCGTGTCCGTCCTCAGGCCGTCGATCCTCGCGCCCATCGCGATCAGGCACTTGGCGAGATCGGTGATCTCCGGCTCACGCGCCGCATTTTCGATCACGGTCTCGCCCTTCGCGAGGACGGCGGCCATCAGCGCATTCTCGGTGGCGCCGACCGAGACGGTGGGAAAGTGGATATGGCCGCCGGTGAGGCCGCCCTTGGGCGCGGTCGCCTTCACATAGCCGGCGGCGAGCTCGATCTCGGCGCCGAGCGCCTCGAGTGCCTTGAGGTGGAGGTCGATCGGGCGATTGCCGATGGCACAGCCGCCGGGCAGCGAAACGGTCGCCTCGCCGGCGCGCGCGAGCATCGGCCCAAGCACCAGGATCGAGGCGCGCATCTTGCGGACGATGTCATAGGGCGCGACGGTCGAGGTGACCGTGCCGGCGCGGAGGGTCATCACCCGGCCGAAATCCTCCGGCCGCGAACCCTCGATCGTAGTCGAGACGCCCATTTGATTGAGCAGATGGCCGAAGCTGTCGACGTCGGCGAGGCGCGGCAGGTTGCGAAGAGTCAGCGGCTCGTCGGTAAGAAGCGCGCAGGGCAGGAGCGTGAGCGCCGCATTCTTCGCGCCGGAAACGGCGATTCGGCCCTCGAGGCGCTTGCCGCCCCTGATGATGATGCGATCCATGGCGGGGCTTTAGTGCTTTCGGTTGGCGGTGCAAACGGCCGTTCGGCCCCTGTCCGGCTCAGCAGTGACGGAGCGTCAGGCCTTTTCCAGCGTACACTGGAGCGGATGCTGGTTCTGGCGGGCGTAGTCGATGACCTGCTGGACCTTCGATTCGGCCACTTCGTAGCTGAAGATTCCGCAGACGCCGACACCGCGCTGGTGGACCGCAAGCATCACCCGGGTCGCGTCCTCAAGGTCCATCCGGAAGAAGTGCTGGAGGACGTGAACGACGAACTCCATCGGCGTGTAGTCGTCATTCAGCATCAGCACCTTGTAGGGCGACGGCGTCTTGGTCCGGGTGCGGGTGCGGGTCGCGACTCCCAGGCCGCTGCCCGCATCGTCGCCGCTGCGGTCGTCGGACATGGCCAAGGGCGATTCAGTCATGCTCATATGCAGCGCTAAATATGGCATCGGGCCCGGTCGCGGCAAGGGCGCGCATGGCCCGGAACGGCGCAAATCCGCCGTAGCCGGACGCAAAAAGGGCGGCCTCCCGGGGGTGGGGAGGCCGCCCTTCTTACTGGGCCGCGTCGGCTTAGAGAGCGACTGCAGCCTTCACGCGCTCGGCCGCAACCGAATAGCGGTTGGTCAGCGGCTGAGCGACATCGCCGGCCAGCTTGATGACCTGCTCGCTGAGCTTCGAGCTCTCGGCGACGGCGGCATCGAACTGGTTGCGGACGAAATCGGCCTGGAGGCGGAAGAAGTCGGTCGGCGACTTCACCTCGGCGAAGCTCTTGAGGGCGCTGGAGGCGTCCTCGAAGCTCTTGCGGCTGTAGGCGGCGATGTCCTGGCCGATCGTCTCGGCGCCCTTGGCGGCGACGCGGCTGGAGGCGACGAACGCCTCGACATTGCCCTGGGTCAGCTCGGTGAGCTCCTCGGCGAGCTTGGTGTTGCGCTCGATCGCGGTCTTGGTCTGGGCGTTGACGTCGCCGAACACGGTCTGGAAGCGCTCGGCGGCCTTCTTGGCTTCGTTGGTCATGGTCTTGGTTCCTCTGTCGATCTGGTTGGTCGCGGTACGGGCGGCCACGCGGGCCGGACGCGCCGGAGCGGTCTTGGCAGCGCGGCGCGCGGGCTTGCGCACCGGCTTTGCCGCCTTCTTGGCGACGGGCTGGGCCTTCGCGGCCGGCTTCGATGCCGGCTTCTGGGCCGCCGCCGGGGCGGAATCGTCACTGGCAGCCGGGGCGGCGGCCTCGGCCTTCGCGGCGGGAATCTCGGTCTTGGTCTCGGCCATTTCGAACAATCCCTTCTCGGTTGCTGCAGTGCAACATAAGGGGTTCGGTCCGCCGTTTCAAGGAAAAATTGTGCAGTGCAACATGGAGCGCGTCACCGCGCCCTGACATAGCTCCCCGGCGCGTCCTCGATTCCCTTGAGATTGCCGCCGCCGGGGACCCGCGCGCCTTTCGCCGGCACCTTCCGGTCCGATTGCGTGCCGATCCATTTTATCCAGTCCGGCCACCAGCTCCCCTTGGTCTCGGTCGCGCCGGCGATGAACGCGTCCAGCGTCTCCGCGGGCGTGTCGTTCGTCCAATATTGGTATTTCTGCGCCTCCGGCGGATTGACGACCCCGGCGATATGGCCGGAGCCTGCCAACACGAAGCGGAGGGGTCCCCGGAAGTGGTGGGTGATCTTCCAGACGCTGGCCGCCGGCGCGATATGATCCTCGCGCCCGGCCTGGACATAGGTCGGCGTCTCGACGCGGGTCAGATCGATCGGCGTGCCGTCGACGCTGATGCCGCCGGGCACGACCAGTTTGTTGTCCCGATAGAGGTCCTGGAGATAGGCCTTGTGCCACGTCGCCGGCAGGTTGGTCGTATCGCCGTTCCAGTGGAGCAGGTCGAAGGGCGGATAATCCTCACCAAGCAGGTAATTGTTGGTGACGTAGTTCCAGATCAGCTCGCGGCCGCGCAACAGGTTGAACGTCGCCGCCATGTAGCGGCCATCGAGATAGCCCTTGTCCGCCGACAGCTGCTCGACCGTGTCGCTCAATTCGTCGCCGGCAAAGAGCTTGAGGTCGCCGGGATCGGAGAAGTCGACCTGTGCGGTGAAAAAGGTCGCGGAGGCCACCTTGTCCGCCTCGCCGCGGGCAGCGAGCAAAGCGAGGGTCGCTGCAAGCGTCGTCCCAGCGACGCAATAGCCGATGGCATGGACGCTCTCGACCCCGAGCAGCGCGCGGACCGCGTCGATCGCGTCGACCTGACCGCGCAGCACGTAATCGTCGAGCGTGGTCCCGGCCATGCTCTCGTCGGCCGACTTCCAGGAGACGACGAAGACGGTGAGCCCCTGCTCCACCGCCCAGCGGATGAAGCTCTTCTTCGGATTGAGATCGAGGATGTAGTAGCGGTTGATCCAGGGCGGGAAGATGACCAGCGGGGTCTCGTACACCTTCTCCGTCGTCGGGCTGTACTGGATCAGCTCGTAGAGCGGCGTGCGCTTGACGACCTTGCCGGGCGTCGCCGCGATGTTGCGGCCGACCTCGAACGCCTCCGGATCGGTATGGGTGAGCTGACCCTTCGAGAGGTCGCGGAGCATGTTCTCGAGGCCCTTCAACAGGCTCTCGCCGCGGGTCTCGATCGCGCGCTCCATCACCAGCGGATTGGTGAAAGCGAAATTGCTCGGCGACATGGCGTCGACGAAGGCGCGGGTCGCGAAGCGCAGGCGGTCGCGCTGCGCCTCGTCCAGCCCCTCGATCGAATCCACCCCGCCCAGCAGCCGGTCGGAGATCAGCACATAGGTCTGGCGGATGAGGTCGAAGATCGGGCTCTCGCGCCATTGCGGCGCGTTGAAGCGCTTGTCGCGGTCGGCCTTGGCCTCCTCCTCGGTCGGCGCGTCGCGCTGGCCGAGCGCGCGCTGCCAAATGGCGAGCCCTTCCGTCCACAGATCGACCTGCGCCTGGGCGACCTTGGCGGGATCGGGAAGCGCCCAGGGGAAAGGGGCAAGGCCCGGCTGCGGAAAGGACAGGGTGGGCGCCTCGCCCGTCGTCCTCGCGACATGTTCGAGCATGAGCTGCTGCGCCCGGCCCATGATCCAGGTCCAGTGCTGCATTTCCTCAAGCGACGGGATCGGGGGCACGCTTGTGGCGGCCCCGTGCTTGCTCGTCGCGCTGTCGTCGGCCATCCCGGATCCTCCAGCCACGCTTCCTACCGAACCGCCGGTCCGTCGGAAAGTGCCCGGGTCAGAAGCGGCGTTTCACGACGTCGAGGCCGCGCGTACACTGCTGCCCGCGGCCGACCGCGGTGCAACGGCTGGAATCGGCATCGAGCGCGCGGCGTTGGCCTCCGCCGGCCCGCTCGCCTTCGCGCGGGGTCGGATCGAGCCGGTAGCGCGCCTCTTCGCGGGCCCGGGCGTCCTCCTGATTGCCGCAGACGATAATCTCGTCGCCGTCCGGCACGCCGCAGCTGAAGATCGCATCGTGAACCTCCTGCTGCTGGGCGTCGATGGCGTCGCGCGCGGGGTCGTCCTGGGCCCAGGCCGGGGATGCGATCAGGACGGCCATGCACAGGGCGCTCCCGATCCTCGACAACGCCATTCACCTCTCCAATCGCAGCCCGACGCCGAACAAAGCCGGGCGGAGATGAACCGCTGGTGACCACAAGCTCTGCGCTCGACCTATACTGGGAGCTCAGTCGCGGTCGCGCACCGCCTTGAAGACGGCCTGGGCGACCGTCGCGGCGATCCCGATCAGGTCGAGGCCCCGATTGCAGCGCTGGTTGCGGCCGACCGTGGTGCAGGGGCTGGTGTCGATGGCGAGCGCCGCGCGCTGCTCGCCGCCGGCCTGGTCGGCAGGCGAAGGCGTGCGCTCGACCGGAAGCGGGAGGCGGTGCGAGGCCTGCTCCTCCTCCTCGCGCTGCGCGCAGACGACGATCTCGTCGCCGACGGGCCGCGGGCAGGGCGGGAAGATGATCTGGCGAAGCTCGCTCTGCTGGCGGGTCACAGGGTCGGGCGGCGGGTCGATCTGCGCGGCGACTGGCGCCGAGCCGCCAATCAGGATCAACGGGACCGTTGCTCGTCTCGACAACGCCACGCGCTCCTCCTATCGCCGCCGCAAAGCCGAATTGAGACGGGAGTAGATGAACCGATGGTGACCGCAAGCCATGTCCTGGACCGCGTGCTCGTGCTCGAGATGGTTCGTGTGACCGAAGCGGCGGCGGTCGCCGCGTCCAAGCTGATCGGGCGCGGGGACGAGCGCGCGGCCGACCATGCGGCGGTCGAGGCGATGCGCGATGCGCTGAACCAGCTCGAGTTTGACGGCACCGTCGTCATCGGCGAGGGCGAGCGCGACGAGGCGCCGATGCTCTATATCGGCGAGAAGGTCGGCGCGGCGCAGGGCAGCGGCCCGCGGATCGACATCGCCCTCGACCCGCTCGAAGGCACCACCATCACCGCCAAGGCTGGGCCGAACGCCCTCGCCGTCCTCGCCATCGCCGAGGAGGGCTGCCTGCTGAACGCGCCCGACGTCTATATGGACAAGCTCGCCGTCGGCCCCGGCTATCCGGAGGGCGTCATCGACCTGACGAAGAGCCCGACGGAGAATGTCCGCGCGGTGGCTGCCGCCAAGGGCGTCGAGCCCGGCGACATCATCGTGTGCGTGCTCGACAGGCCCCGCCATGCGGAACTGATCGCCGAGCTCCGCGCGCTCGGCTGCGGAATCCAGCTGATCCCCGACGGCGACGTCGCCGGGGTGATCGCGGTCACCGATCCGGACACGACGATCGATCTCTACATGGGGTCTGGCGGCGCGCCGGAGGGCGTGCTGGCGGCGGCGGCCCTGCGCTGCGTCGGCGGCCAGTTTCAGGGCCGGCTGCTGTTCCGCAACGACGACGAGCGCGCCCGCGCCGCGCGCTGGGGAGTCGAGGATCTCGACCGCATCTATTCGCTGAACGAGCTCGCCACGGGCGACGTCATCTTCGCCGCGACTGGGGTTACCGACGGGTCGCTGCTCGAAGGCGTGAAGCGCCGCAAGGCCGCCATCACCACGGAGAGCGTCGTGATGCGCGCCTCGACCGGGACCGTGCGCTGGGTGAAGGGCGAGCACCGCCACGAGCCGGGCCACCGCGCGGGCTGATTCGTCCCCAGTTTTCAGACGGATCGGCCTTGCCCCGACGCCGCCGGATCGGCCACAAGCGGCGGCGATGACCGTCAGCATCGACATGGGGCTCGACGGCAATGGCGCTCCGGCCGTTGTCGATCTCGAAGAGCTGCTCGCCACCCGCTTGCTCGTCCAGGGCAATTCGGGCTCCGGCAAGTCGCATCTGCTGCGCCGGCTGCTCGAAGGCTCGGCCGGGCTCGTCCAGCAGATCGTGATCGATCCAGAGGGGGATTTCGTCTCGCTCGCCGACGCCTTCGGCCATGTCGCGATCGAGGCGCACGAGTACAGCCTCGCCGAGATCGCCCGGATCGGCGCCCGGATCCGCGCCCACCGCGCCTCGGTCGTGCTCAATCTCGAAGGGCTGGAGATGGAGGGGCAGATGCGCTGCACCGCCGCCTTCCTCTCGGCCCTGTTCGATGCGCCGCGCGAGCAATGGTATCCTGCGCTCGTCGTGGTCGACGAGGCGCAGGTCTTCGCGCCGAGCGCGGCCGGCGAGGTCTCGGACGAGGCGCGCCGCGCCTCGCTGGGCGCGATGACGAACCTGATGTGCCGCGGGCGCAAGCGCGGCCTTGCCGGCGTGATCGCCACGCAGCGCCTCGCCAAGCTCGCCAAGAACGTCGCCGCCGAAGCCTCGAACTTCCTGATGGGCCGGACCTTCCTCGATATCGACATGGCCCGCGCCGCCGATTTGCTCGGCATGGAGCGGCGCCAGGCCGAGGTGATCCGCGACCTCGCCCGCGGCCAGTTCCTCGCGCTGGGCCCGGCTATCTCGCGACGGCCGGTCAACATCCGGATCGGCGAGGTGAAGACGGCGGCGAAGACATCGAGCCCCACTTTGGTGCCCCTCCCCACTGCAGGCGGCGCCGAGATGGAGGATCTGCTCTTCGCGCCGAGCAGCGACGATCCGCCGCCGCCCCCGCCGCCGCCTCCGGTTGCGGCCGACGATCTGATCCGCACCATCGCGGCGCCGCCGCCGGTGCCGGAGATGAGCCTAGAGCCCGAGGAGCAGGCGGCGGTGGTGGAAGCCGTCCTCGCCGAGATCGCCGCCGAAGCGACCCACCAGCCGCCGGCCGCGCTCTACCAGGATTTCCTGACGCGCTGCCGGATGCGCGGCGTGGTCGCGGCGCTCGACATGGCCGTCTTCGCGCGCCGCCTCGCCTTCGCGCGCGCCGGCATCGACGACAGCGAGGACTGGGAGGGTGCGGTCGCGCTCGCCGCCTCGCTTCCCGAGGAAATGCTGGCGCCCTTCCTGGCCCTCGCCCGCGCCGCCCGCGACGGCGCCGACTGCCCTTGCGACGCCAAACTCGCCGCCCTCTACGGCACCGCGTCGAGCGGCCGGGCGCGGCGGATGCTGGAGTTCATGGAGGAGAAGGGGCTGATCGTCTGCCGCGTCGACCTCGCCGGCAAGCGCTCGATCTCGCTCCCCCATCTCGGCTGGACCACCGGGGCCTCGGTGCCCGATCCGGCGAAGCCGTCGCGCCTGGCACGGATCGACGCCCGCCCGCCGCGCGCCTCCCGCGCCGGCTGAAGCCGATTCACACGCGCCGCAAAGACGCCTAAGCTCGCCCGATGCTCACTCCCGCCCATGCCTGCGGCGTGTCCCGCTCGATCCTCGGCCAGCCGTGGCGCTGGCGCGGAAGCGCGGGCGAGGGCCTGGACGGCGGCTTCCGCCCCGACGATCTCGTCGATCAATTGCTGCTCGCCCGCGGGATCCGCCGCGAGGAGCTGGAGCGCCACCGGGCGCCCACCCTGCGCGCCTTCATGCCGGATCCGAGCATCTTCCGCGACATGGACTCGGCCGCCGAGCGGCTCGCCGACGCGGTGGAGGCGCGCGAGCCGGTCACCGTGTTCGGCGATTACGACGTCGACGGCGCGACCTCGGCGGCTCTGCTGATCCGGCTGCTGCGCGACCTCGGCTGCGACCCCAAGGCCTATATTCCGGATCGGCTGATGGAGGGCTACGGCCCCTCGGGCGAGGCCCTGGTCCGGCTGGCGAAGGAAGGCGCGCGCCTGATCGTCACCGTCGATTGCGGCGCCCAGGCGTTCGAGGCGCTGGAGATGGCGAAGGGCGCGGGCGTCGACGTCATCGTCGTCGACCACCACAAATGCGCCAGCGCGCTTCCCAAGGCCTTGGCGCTGGTCAACCCGAACCGGCTCGACGAGGCGGCGGACGCCGCATCACACGGCAATCTCGCCGCGGTCGGAGTCTGCTTCCTGCTCGCGGCGGCGACTTTGCGCACGCTCCGCGGCCGCAACTATTTCGCCAGCCGGCCCGAGCCGAAGCTGATGGAGCTGCTCGACATCGTCGCGCTCGGCACAGTCGCCGATGTCGCCTCGCTCCACGGTCTCAACCGCGCTTTCGTCACCCAGGGCCTCAAGGTCATGGCCGGGCGCCGCAATGTCGGCCTCTCGGCCCTGATGGACGCGGCTCGGCTCACGAAGGCGCCGGCCTGCCACGAACTCGGCTTCGCCCTGGGGCCGCGGATCAATGCCGGCGGCCGGGTCGGCAAGTCCGACCTCGGCGTGCGCCTGCTCACCACCGAGGATCCCGAGGAAGCGCGCGAAATCGCCGCCGAGCTCGATCGGCTCAACGAGGAGCGCCGCGCCATCGAGGCGTTGGTGACGGAGGCCGCCGACGCCGCCTGCGCAACGCAGGGCAACCGCGCCGTCGCGGTCGTCGCCGGCGCCGGCTGGCATCCCGGCGTGATCGGGATCGTCGCCGGCCGGCTCAAGGAGAAGATGGGTCGCCCCGCAATCGTCGTCGCCTTAAGCGAGGACGGCCTCGGCAAAGGTTCGGGCCGCTCGATCTCGGGCGTCGATCTCGGCGCTGCAGTGCTCGCCGCCAAGGATTCGGGCCTGCTCGTCGCCGGCGGCGGCCATGCCATGGCGGCGGGGCTGACAGTCGAGGCGGGCAAGGTCGACGCGCTCGCCGACTTCCTTGACGAACGCCTGTCCAGCGACGTCGCCGCAAGCCGCGACGGCCGCGCCCTGCTGGTCGACGCGGTGCTCGCGCCCGGCGGCGTCTGCCCCACGCTCTGCGACGCGCTCGATGCGGGTGGACCCTATGGCGCGGGCTGGCCGGCGCCGCGGGTCGCGGCCGGGCCGGTGAAGATCGTAAAGGCGGACGTGGTCGGCTCAGGCCATTTGCGCCTGATCGTCGCCGGCGACGATGGGCGGCGGGTGAAGGCGATCGGCTTCCGTCTCGCGGAGGGCGCGCTCGGCCAGGCGCTGCTCGCCGCCGGGCCTGACCGCAAGCTCTGGATTGCCGGCCGGATCAAGCGCGACGATTGGGGCGACCGGCCGGCCGCCGAGATCCATCTCGAGGACGCCGCCTGGGCCGATTAGCGGCCCGAATCCTCGTCTTTGTCCTCGATCGTGCGCGGGTCCTCGGCGGGCGGATAGGCCTCGCCCTCGCGCCCCCAGCCGAGATGCGCGTATTCCGGACGCTGCGGCTCCCGATCGAAATCGCGGACGCGCGGCCCCTCCACATCGGGGCTTCGATGCGCCGCGGTTGTGGCTCCAGCGCCGGACCGGCCGGTGTCGGCGGTCCGGCCGGAGGCGATGCCCTGATCCCGGACGCTGTCGCCGCTGATTCCGGTCAGCCGCTCGTCGCGCCCGTGCGGCCGGGGCTCGCCGCGGTCATGGCCGCCGTTCCAGCCGCCAGGATCGTCGTCGCGCGCGCTGAGCGGATCGTCGCCGCGCTGGCGCCAGCGGCTGTCGGTGCGGCTCGACGGCACCGAGCGGCCGGCTTGTCTCTCGTCCCTCGTCTCGGCCATGGTCCGCTCCTGTCGCTGCCACGGCTAAACGCCTGGCTTCAGAGCGGTATCCCGGCGGTCCGGAATGCGGCGTCGACCGTGTTCGAGGTCACCGAATGATAGCCGGGCCGGGCGCGGGCGTAGATGCGGCGGGCGATCGGTCGGCCCCAGTCGTCCTGTGCGATCAGCGCCTCGAACAAAGGCGCGACGAACTTGCGGCGGCCCATCGTCGTCAGGAAGCGCTCGGCGGCGGGCACCGCCGGATCGTAGCGGTTGGCGATGGCGAGCTTCAGCCAGGCGAACAGCACCTCGCTGTTGCTGCTCTGCGACAGGCCGAAGGCGCGGTCGAACTCGGCGAGGCGGGCGGCGCTCAGCCGCCGTGGCAGCGCATTGAGGAAGCGCATCCGCTCGGCCGTGTTCCAATTCGCATAAGGCACGGCCGAGGCAGCGCCGCCGCCGCCGAAGGCGCGCACCGCCGAATCGACCGCAGCGAAGGCCTGCGGATCGGGGCGCGCCGCATTGGCGGGGAGGCCGGGGCGATAGACCCACTGGTCCAGCATCAGCCTTTGCTCGAGCGCGGTGTCGCCCTGAAGCAGGTTGCGGCGGAGGTCCGAGAGGAACATCTCGGCGGTCGCAGGTTGGAAGGCGTGGCGATCGAACCAGCTTCGCAGATAGGCGTCGAAGCGCGGCCGGCCGACCGCCTGCTCGATCGTACGGAGCATGGTCGCGCCTTTCTCATAGGCGATGCTGTTCATGCCGGCGTCGGGATCCTGGCCGGTGAGATCGAGGTGGAGCGCCGACGCGGGCGACGTCCGCCCGACGCTCTCGAGCTCGGACTGGAGGTCGTCCCAGCCGTTCGCCGCCTCCTGGCGCGCGCGTGCCGGGCCATAGAGCGCCTCCATGATCCGGTTCTCGAAATAGGTGGTGAAGCCCTCGTTGAGCCAGAAATCGGACCAGGCGGCGTTGGTGACGAGGTTGCCGGACCAGCTATGGGCGAGCTCGTGCGCGACCGTGTTCACGAGCGAGCGGTCGCCGGCGAGCAGGGTCGGCGTGAGGAAGGTGAGGCGCGGATTCTCCATTCCGCCGAACGGGAAGCTCGGCGGAAGGACGAGCATGTCGTAGCGGCCCCAGCGATACGGGCCGTACAAAGCCTCGGCGGCGTCGATCATCCGCTCGGTGTCGGCGAATTCGGCGGCCGCGGCGTCGAGCATGGCCGGCTCGGTCCACACGCCCGAGCGCGGGCCGAGCTCGCGGAAGGCGAGGTCGCCCGCGGCGATCGCGATCAGATAGGGCGCGACCGGATGCTCCATCCGGAAGCGGTAGGCGCGGCCGCCGGCGACCCGCTCGCCCTCGCGGTCGAGCATGTCGCCGCTCATCACGACCTTGAGCGGCTCGGGCGCGACCACTCGCGCCTCCCAGGTCTGGCGGATTCCGGGGCTGTCCTGGGTCGGCATCCAGGTCCGGTTGAGGATCGCCTGGCCCTGGCTGAACAGATAGGGGTGGCGCCCGCCCGCGGTCTGCGACGGCTGCAGCCACTGGAGCGCCGCCGCATCGGGCGCCGAGCGATAGGCGATCCGGATCTTCCGCGCACCGCCGAGCTGGACGTGGAGCGGCCGGCCCAGGATCTCGTTGCCCTCGCCGAGGCTCCACTGGAGCGCCCGCCCGCTGGCGGCGTCGGTCACCGACTGGATCTCAAGGCCCTTCGTATCGAGGACGATCTCCTGCGCGTTCGGCTGCGCCTGGACGTCGAGGGTCGCGGTGCCGCCGACGCGCTTCGCCGCGAAATCGAGCGCGAGGTCGAGCGCGACATGGGTCACGCGGGCGATTTCCGGCCGGGCGAAGCTGTGGATGTCGCGCGCTTCGGCGGTGGTCAGGATCGGCGCGACCGCGGCCGGGGCTGGGCGGTCGATGTCGGCGGTGCAGCCGGCGGCGACGAGGGCGAGGGCGGCGGCAGTCAGCAGGTGGCGCAAGCGGGTCACTCCTTCACGGTCGCGGGCTGGTTAGCCGAGGGCGAAGGCGCAGGCCAGAGCCGGGCGGGCGCAGCCTCGGCGGCGAGCCCGATGGCGAGGCCTGCAGCAGTGTCGGTCGGATAATGGGCGGAGCGGGGAAGCTGGAGCAGAGCCAGGAGGCCGCCGACGAGGGTCGCGGCGGGCGTCAGAGCGGGCATCTCCCGCGCGAGCGCCCGCGCCGTCGCCGAAGCGCCTGCCGCGTGGCCGGAGGGAAAGCTCGTCAGCTCCTTGTCTGTACGCCGGCCCCGGCGCGGATGGTGGTCGTTTCCGTTCCGCCGTGAGCGCGGGCGGCGGCGCTCGATCCGCTGCTTGACCCTGTCCTTCGCGAAGGTCGCAAGCTCGTGGGCGATCAGCATCCGCACGCCGGCACGAGCGAGCTTGGGGCCGTAGCCGGAGCTTCGTCCGCCAGCGAGGCCGGCGGCGATCAGCGCCGCGCACAATGTCCGCATCTGCGGCTGGTCGGCGAGGGAGGAGATGGGATCAAGCCAGACACTGTCGCCCACCTGGGCGAGGCGCTTGGCGGCGGCGGCATCGGCATCGAGAATGGGCTTTACACGCGTCATGGCGCCCCAACGACGCGGCGAGGCGAAAGATGCTTCCGCCCAGTTTCGGTCCGAAATGAACCTTTATCGGGTTCCCACGCCCCCTGCGGAGGCATAGCTTCGTCCAGGCCGACTCGTCGCAGGGGGTGATGACGTGGCACTCTGGAAAAGGAAGAAAGGCGAGCCCGAGGGCGAGGGGACGCCCGAGGAGCGGCCCGAGGATTGCCCCGAGAAGGGCGCCAGACGCCGCCGCTTCGGCTCGTTGATCTCGATGCGGCCGCTGCCGCTCATCTTCCCGCGCGGCAAGCCGAGGCCGCGCGGCCTCCGGCTCTGGATCCACGCCTGGCGCTACGGCCTCTACCATCCGGACGAGGACCTGCTCGGAGTCATCGACGCCGCGGCCGATTCTCTGATCGCGCAGATCATGGCAGCCGAGGCGATCCTCACGGGAACCCGCCTCGAGCGGCTTCTCGAGATCCGCAAGGAGCTGGATTGCGAGCTCGCCGATCCGGTGCCCGAGCTCGCCGTGCTGCTCGGCATCGAGGCGAAGATCAACGCACTCTACCCGCCGTCGGTCCAGCGCCGTCGGGCCTGGATGATCCGGGAGCGCTTCGCCCGGGTCGCACCGGGCCGCGCTGCGGATTACTGGGCGGCGGACCGGCCCGAGGCAGAGCTCGCGGAGGAGCATAGCGACCGGCTGAAAAGGTGCGACGCCGCCGTTGCGGCAGCGGGCGTGACGCTTGCGGCGGCCGTCGAGGCGCTCACCGCGGCGCAGCGCGCGGCCGAGGAGGCGCGCCAGGCCTATACGGCGCTTCGGGAGCAGAATTCGGGGGACGACGAGGCGGTTTCCGCGTTGCTCGACCGCGTTCGGACGGCGCGCGAGACCCTGCCGGAAACCGACTCGGGCCGCGCTGCGCTGGAGCAGGAGGGCGGCGCCCTGTTCGACGCCCGAACGCGGGTGGAGACGGCGGAAGCGGCCGAGCGCGAGGCGACGGAGGCGCAGGCGAGCGCCGCCCGCGCGGCCGAGATCGCCCAGCGCCAGCGCGAGGCGACGCTCGCGCACTACGAGCTCGAACGGCTGCTCAATCGCCTGCGCGGCGCCCAGCGCGCGGTCAGCGAGGGCCAGGG
>JAEWCW010000020.1 GCA_023390415.1 Pseudomonadota bacterium
GTCCTGGGTGTCGATAACGCCACCGGCGGCACTGGTGCCGACAACCTGACCGGCAACAGCGGGGCCAACACGATCCTGGGCGGCGCGGGCGCGGACATGCTGATCGCGACGGTCGATGACGTCCGCGACGTCTTCAATGGCGGGGCCGGGATCGATACGATCGACTACAGCGCCTATGGTTCGGGCCTGACCATCGACCTTGCCGTGGCAACCGCGGTCGTGACCGGCAGCGGTCCGGCAGCCCTGACGTCGGACACGGTTCAGGGGGTCGAGAACATCATCGGGGGTGCGGGCAACGACACCTTCTATGGCAGCAATGCCGTCAACAGTCTTTCCGGCGGTGACGGCAGCGATACGATCAGCGGCAACGGCGGCAACGACGCTCTGTTCGGCGGTGCCGGGGATGACCTCCTGATCGGGGGGCTGGGTGTTGACCAACTCACCGGGAATGGCGGCGACGACATCTTCGTCTTCGCCACCGCGACCGCAAGTACCGTGGCCGCCAGCGACATCATCCTGGACTTCGAAGGTGCTGGTGCAACCGGAGGCGACGTGATCGACGTCAAGGGTCTTGCTGCCTTGCCCTTCACCTTCATCGGGACTGATAACTTCGCGTCGGGATCGTCGAACCAGGTTCGCTACATTAAGCAGGGGGGCGAAACCTTCGTGCTCATCGACACCGACACCGATGTCGCCGCAGAGGCTCGCATCCGCATCGTAGGCGAGTTTGACCTCAGCGCCGGCGACTTCCTGTTCTGACCTTTCCCTGTCTTGAAGAACCGGTGCGCCCTGAAAGGGGCGCACCTTCGGCTTTCAGGTTCATCGACTGGGATACCCCGCCTGAGCGCGTCCGGCAGAAGCGGCCCCCATCAAGACCATCAGTGATCCGGATTGGCACCTTATCCATCCGAAACGCTGATCAAACCGCCCGAGGCCAGGGGGACGACCCAAGAGGTGAGCGGCACTGTCAGCGCAGGCGTTGACCCGCCTTGTCGAAGTGGAACAGCCGCGCCGGGTCGAAGCCGATGCCCAGGTCGCTGCCCACGGCGCGGTCATGTTCGCCGAACAGCCGTGCGGTCAGAAGGCCGTGGCCTTCGGTATGGACATAGACCAGCGTCTCGCCGCCCAACCGTTCGACATGGCTGACCGTGCCCCTGATCTGGCCGGGCCCGTCGGTCAGTTGCACCTGCTCGGGCCGGATGCCGGCGCTGTGCGACGACAGGCCCAAGGCGCCCGAGTTCAGGAAATTCATCTGCGGCGAGCCGATGAAGCCTGCCACGAAGGTATTCGCGGGATCGTTGTACAATTCCATGGGCGCGCCGACCTGTTCGACCTTGCCCGCCCGCAGCACCACGATCTTGTCGGCCAGGGTCATGGCCTCGACTTGGTCATGGGTGACATAGACCATCGTCGCGCCCAGGTCGCGGTGCAGCTTGGCGATCTCGATCCGGGTCTGGACGCGCAGCGCGGCATCCAGGTTCGACAGCGGCTCGTCGAACAGGAACAGCTTGGGACGGCGCACGATGGCCCGGCCGATGGCGACCCGCTGGCGCTGACCGCCAGACAGTTCGGCCGGGCGGCGGTCCAGCAGCGTGTCCAGCGACAGCATGGCGGCGGCGCGGTCGGTCGCGGCGCGGATATCCCCCTTGGGATGGCCAGCCTGCTTCAGCGCCAGGCCCATGTTGTCGCGCACGGTCAGATGCGGGTAAAGCGCATAGGACTGGAACACCATCGCGATCTCTCGCCGGGCGGGGGGAAGGGCGGTGATGTCGCGCCCGTCCAGCGTCACGGTTCCGCCGCTGACATCCTCCAGCCCCGCGATCATCCGCAAAAGCGTGGATTTCCCGCAGCCGGACGGTCCGACGAAGACGCAGAACTCTCCGTCCGCGACCTTAAGGTCCACGCCCTTGATGACCTCGATGGGTCCGAAGTTCTTCGTCACGCCGGATAGACTGAGCTGGCCCATTCCCGTCCCTTACAATTTCACGATCTGGCCGGTCCGCACGCTTTCATCCGCCGCAAGGCAGATGGCCAGCGACCGCACGGCGTCCTGCATGTGGCGGCTCAGGTCCAGATCCTCGGCGATGGCGCGGGCCATGAAGGCCTGTTCCCGGTCGCACAACTCCTGGTGCCCCGGCTCGTCCGTCATCGACAGGTCCTGGTGTCCCTGGCCTACGCGATGCACCCGCAGGGTCGAGGTCCTGGTATGGGTGTCGATGTCGTCCGACCGCGCGCTTTCCGGCATCCTGATCGAGACCGCCCCTTGCGGGCTGACCACATCCTTCACGAAGAAGGCGGTGTCCGAGATCATCGGCCCCCATCCCGCCTCGTACCAGCCCAGCGAGCCATCGCTGAACAGCACCTGGAAATGGCCATAGTTGTACATGTCCGGCGCGATGTCATCGGCCAGGCGCAGGCCCATCCCGCGCACCTCGACCGGATCGGCGTCGGTGATCTGCAGCATCACGTCGACGTAATGGACGCCGCAATCCACGATGGGCGGCGTCGTTTCCATCAGCGCCTTGTGCACCTCCCATGTCGGGCCGGAGCTTTGCTGGTTCAGGTTCAGGCGGAAGACGTAGGGCCCGCCAAGCGCGCGGGCCTCGGCGATCAGGCGCTGCCAGCTTGGATGGTGGCGCAGGATATAGCCCACCACCACCTTGCGGCCCAGGCAAGCGGCGGCATCGACGACGCGCTGCGCGTCCGCCACGGTGGTGGCAAGGGGCTTTTCCACGAAGACATGGGCGCCCGCCTCCATCGCCGCCACGGCATAGTCGGCATGACTGTCGGAATAGGTGGCGACGCAGACCAGGTCGGGCTTCGTCTCGGCCAGGGCCTGGGCATAGTCGTCGAAGAAGGGATAGCCCTCCAACCCCTCGGCCAGCGGGCGCGGGGTGCGGTTCACCAGCCCGACGATCTGATAGTCCGGGTTCTTGTGATAAGACAGCGCGTGGCTTTGGCCCATGTTGCCAAGGCCTGCGACAAGGACACGGATCATTTGACGGCTCCTGCGGTGATGCCCCGGATCAGTTGCCGGGAAAAGATCAGGTAAAGGACCAGCACCGGCAGGATCGCCAGCGACAGGGCGGC
>JAEWCW010000129.1 GCA_023390415.1 Pseudomonadota bacterium
CCGAGCTTCGCCGCACCGTCGAGGATCTCGATCCGGGCTCGCGCGGCAACCTGACGGCGCCCCGCCGGCTGTTCGGGATCATCCCCTGGGGCAACAAGCTCCGCCACTATTTCGACAGCTACAAGTCGGCCCAGACGCACATTTCGGTGATCCTCGCCCGGCTCCAGTCCGGCAAGGACGAGCTGCTGATGGACAATGCAGCGATCGACGTCGAGCGCGCCAATCTCTGGAAGACGATGGGCCGGCTCGAGCAGATGATCCACATCTCCAAGGCCCTCGACGCCAAGCTCGAAGAGAAGGCCGCCGAGCTCGACGCGACCGAGCCCGCCAAGGCCAAGGCGATCCGCGAGACTGCACTCTTCTACACCCGCCAGCGCACGACCGACCTGCTCACCCAGATGGCGGTGACGGTGCAGGGCTATCTCGCGCTCGATCTGGTCAAGAAGAACAATGTCGAGCTGGTGAAGGGCGTCGACCGCGCCTCCACGACCACCGTCTCGGCGCTGCGCACCGCCGTCACCGTCGCCCAGGCGCTGACCAACCAGCGCCTCGTGCTCGACCAGATCACGGCGCTCAACACCACCACCGCCAACGTCATCGATTCGACCGGCAACATGCTCAAGAACCAGACCGGCGAGATCCACAAGCAGGCCGCCTCGGCGACGATCCCGCTGGAGACCCTGCAGCGCGCCTTCCAGAACATCTACGACACGATGGACACGATCGACCGCTTCAAGCTGGAGGCGCTCGGAAGCATGAAGCAGACCGTCGACACACTGTCGAACGAGGTCGAGAAGAGCCGCGGCTATATCGCCCGCGCCGAGGGCGTCGAGCAGAACCGGATCGCCGGCGAGCGCTCTCCGCTGACCGCGCTGGAGGGCTGACTTGGCGCGCGAGCCGCTCAGCGTCGACGAGGCGATCGCGCGGTTCGACGAGGTCGTTGCCCGCTGGGACGGCCGCACGCCGGAAGCGATCGGGGCGCGGCGGCGTCACTATGGCAGAAGCGCGGCAGCGGTCGGGCGCAGGCTTGCGACGATGGCAATGGCGATCGGCGCACTGATCGTCGCCACCATTGCCTTCGGGCTTATCGTCGGCCCGATCGGGATGACGGGCCTGTTCCTGGTCGTGCTTGCGGCGCTCGCCATCCTTCTCACATTCACGGTCTGGCCGAGCGTCCCGAAGCGGGTGCCCTATAGCGAGCAGCTGCCAACCAAGGCCGTTGTGCAGCAGCTCGAAGGCCTGCTGGTGCGCGAGCGCTCTGCACTCCCCGCCCCTGCCGCGCGCCAGGTCGACGCGATCAGCGCCCAGCTCCCCTTGCTCGAGTCCCGCCTCGGCGAGCTCGATCCGCTCGATCCGCTCGCGCAGGACGCGCGTCGGCTGATGGGCAAGCATCTGCCCGAGCTGCTCGACCGCTACGAGAGCGTTCCCGCCGCCTATCGCCGCGAGCGCGACGGCGAAGGCCTCAGCGTCGACGAAAGGCTCGCCGCGAGCCTCGGCGCCGCGAACGAGGCGCTGGGCGAAATCGGATCGAAGATCGCCCACCAGTCGCGCGATGCCTTCGACGCGCAGGGCCGCTTCATCGAGAGCCGCTACAAGGATCCTGACAGCGCGCTCCGGAGCGAGTGAGATGTCGATCGGCTCGAGCCTCTTCTCGTACGCCGAGGATTTCGTCCGCCGCCACTGGAAGAGCAAGGCGGTGCGAGACGCCGAGAAGCGCGTCCGCGCCCGCCGTCAGCGTGCGGCCGCTCTTCGCGCCCGGCGCGGGATCGCCGCCGGACTGGCCTCGGGCGCTGGCATTGCCGGCTATGCCGTGGCGGTCGCGCCGCTCGCCGGGCCCGCGCTCGGGATCGCCGGCGGCTGCGCCTTGATCGCCGTCGCGGCCGGAATCGCCTGGCCGACGCGCGGCGGTGGACGGACGATCTCGAATGCGGAGCTCGGCCATCTGGCTGCGGACGCCGAGGAATGGCTGCTCGCGCGGCGTCCGGACCTCCCGCGCGACACGCTTGCCGCGGTCGACGAGATCTTCGTCCATCTCGGCGACCTCCAGCCACGTCTCGAGCGGATCGATCCGCATTCCAGTCTCGCCTGGGACGCGCGGCGGCTGATCGGAGATCATCTTCCGCGCTTTGTCGAAGCCTGGTGCGTCCTGCCCAAGGCGACGCGCGACGAGGATCCCGCGCTCGCCGATCGCCTCGCAGCATCGCTGCAGACGCTGGAAGACGAGCTTGCGCGTCTTTGCCGGGACATCGGGCGCTCCAGCCTGATCGACTTCGAAGCGCGCGGGCGCTTCATCGAGACACGCTACAAAGACGCCGAATCACTTCGCGGAAACTGATTCGCAGCCGCGCACGGACGGCCCCGACGCGCCGCCCGCCGTCCCTCGATGGGACAAAGTTTGTTGCACCTAGGCAACAGTCCTAATCTTCGCCCCTGACGCTCTGCCGCCGCGCCGCGAGCCGCGGCGCAGTCCGACGTCTTCGCAGAACCATCTGCAATCACACAATTTTCCGGCCTGCCATGCTGCTGGAGGGATGGCGTTTCGGGCGGATCCCGGGGCCGAATACCGCGCCGACCCTCGGCCAGATAGTTACTAAATCGGTGCTAAAAATGGTTTACGCGCCGTTAACACCCGTTTATCCGGGATGCTCCTAGTTTTGGGCACAGGAGTGAGTGGGATGGACAAGCGTGAACTGGTCGAACTGACCGAAGCCGAAATCGCGGCTGTTGCTGGCGGCACCCGTCAGAGCGAAGCAGCCACCGGCATCCGGGGCGTCGACTAAGCGACGTTCCGCTTCCGGCCGCTCCAGGTGGCCGGACCCAATGGACCATCCTGCACAGGGACGCGTCCTTGAATAAGACCGCGCAAGCACTCGCTTGGGCGGTCTTTTTCGTTCCTGAGCTGTGTGAGGGTGTGCGCTTCGCTTTTTCCGGCCGGTAGAGACCGCGTTGCGCGGGGGCCGTCAGCCATAAGTCTCGCGCACATGGCCCGAGCCGACTATAGTTCGCGCGGGCGAGGGATTTTTTGTGCAGCTTTTCAGGCCTGAGGCATTGAGGGGGCAGGATCGGCTGCACGGCGACGTCGTGCTGGTGCCACCGGTCTCGTGGCAGGTCATGGGCCTGTTCCTGCTTGGCTCGCTGATCGTCGCGGGCCTCTTTCTGGCCACCGCCCGCTATGCGCGCGTCACGCCCGTCAGCGGCACGCTGTCCGGCGACCGCGGCGTGGTTCGCGCCGTCCCCGTCCGTCCCGGCATCGTCGCCGAGATCCTCGTGCGCGAGGGACAGGAAGTCAGCGCGGGAACGCCCCTTGCCCGGATCGTCGTCGCCACGCCGGACGGCCAGGAATCGCTCGAGGCCCGGCGCGCCGAGGCGATCGCGCGCCGCGACGCGATCCTGCGGGCCAGCGAGCCGGAGGCTGCGCGCGCCACCGCAGCGCGCATCGAAGCGCTGCGCGCCCAGATTCGCGGGGATGAGAGCGAGCTCGCAGGCCTTGCGGACCAGATTTCGGAACAGCGCAGTCTGGTCGCGTCCGCCGAGACCGAACTCGAGCGCGCACGCAACGTCGCCGCCCGTGGCTTCGTGTCGCGGCGCGACGTGCTCCAGCGCGAGGAAGTGCTCGCCACCCGGCGCCAGGCGCTGTCGCGGCTCGAGCAGGAGACGGGCAGCCGGTCTGCACGGATTGCCACTGCCCGCGCCGAGTTGTCCCGGGCCGAAAGTGAATTCGCGCTCGACCGAGCGGAACTCGCCGGGCGCCGTGCGGCGCTTGCCGGGGAATCGGCACTGGACGAGAATGCCTCTTCCTTCCTGGTCACCGCTGCGGCGGCGGGCACGGTGACCGGCATCCTTGCCCATCGCGGCGATGCCGTTTCCCCCGAACGGCCGATCCTCACCATCGTCCCCGCGGGCACGCGCCTCACCGCCCGACTCAACGTGCCGCCCGGCGCGGCCGGCTTCATCGAGCCCGGCCAGACCGTCCGCCTCGCGATCGACGCCTTTCCCTATCAGACTTACGGAACGGTGACGGGCCGCGTCGACTTCATCTCGGCCGCCACCGTCCCCGTGCCGCTTCCCGACGGCAGCGGCACCACCGAAGCCTTCCTCGTCCAGGCGACGCTGGACCGGCCGTCAGTCGAGGCGTTCGGCCGCGCGCACCCGCTTCGCCCGGGCATGACCGTCGACGCGCGGATCACCACGCGGTCGCGCAGCCTCGCCGAATGGCTGTTCGAGCCTCTCTACGCGGTGGCGCGGCGATGAACGCGCCCAGCCGCATCGAGACCGGCCTGTTTCCGCGCAAGCGGGTGAAGCCGATCCGTCAGGCCGAGGTCACCGAATGCGGCCTCGCCGCGCTCGCCATGGTCGCCAATTATTGGGGCCACGATTTCGATCTCGGCTCGCTTCGACGCCGCTTCGGCGTGTCGTCGCGCGGGATCGGCCTCAAGACCCTGATGGAGACGGCCGACGCGCTGGGCTTCTCTCCCCGCCCCCTCAAGGTTCGCTTGGACGGGCTCGGCGCGCTTCAATTGCCCGCCATCCTTCATTGGGACATGGACCATTTCGTCGTCCTCGAGCGGGTGAAGGGCAATAAGGCCTATATCGTCGACCCGGCCCAGGACGGGCGCTGGCACGACGCGGATTCGCTCTCCCGACATTTCACCGGCGTCGCGCTGGAGCTGCGCCCGGCGAAAGATTTCACGCCCGACGGCGAGCGCAGGCCGCTTCGCCTCAGCGGCTTGTGGAGCGGTGCAGTCGGACTCAAGCGGTCGATTGCCCAGGCCGCGATCCTCAGCCTCATCCTCCAGGCCCATGTCCTGGCCGCGCCCTATCTCCTGCAGCTCGCGGTTGACGAGGCGCTTCCGGCGCTCGATGCCGATCTGATGACGGTGCTCGCGATTGGCTTCGGCCTGTTCGCGATCGTAAACGCGGTCGCCTTTCTGCTGCGCTCTTTCGTGCTACTGACCTCGGGCACCGCCCTTTCCTTCGGGATCGCCTCGAACATCGCGCGGCGCCTGATGCGCCTACCCGTGGACTGGTTCGAGAAACGAAGCGTCGGCGACGTCCTGTCGCGCTTCCAGTCGGTGATTCCCATCCAGCGCCTCCTCACCGAAAGCGCCGCGGCCGCACTGATCGACGGCGTGCTGGCGATCCTCACGCTCGCGCTGATGCTGGCTTATTCGCCGCTCCTCACGCTCATCCCGATCGCCTCGCTGATCATCTATGCGGGATTCCGGATGGCGACCCTTCCCGCCGAGCGACGCGCGGAGAATGAGCGGATCGCCGCCGCCGGCCGCGAGCAATCCGCGATGATCGAGACGCTGCGCGGAATCGTGACGCTCCGCCTCGCGGGGCGCGAGACGATCCGCCACGCCGTCTGGCAGAACCGCCTCTCCGAAGCGCTCGGCGCGAATTTCGCTTTCGAGCGCATCCGCGCCTACCAGTCCGCGCTCGCGACCCTGCTCGGCGCCCTCGAATTCGTCGCGGTGACCTGGCTCGCAGTGACGATCAGCATCGGCGGCGGCTTCACCGTCGGCATGATCTTCGCCTTCCTCGCCTATCGGCTCCAGTTCGCCACCGCGACCAAGTCGCTGATCGACAAGGCGACCGAATTCCGGATGCTCGGCCTCCACCTCGACCGCCTCTCGGACATTGCGCTGACCGACGAGGATCGCGGCTTCTTCGAGCCGATGGCACAGAACAAGCCTTTCGAAGGCGAGATCGAGCTTCGCGGGGTCACCTTCGCCTACGGCATCCACGATCCTGAGGTGCTGAAGGGGGTAAGCCTCCACATCCGCCCGGGCGAGCATGTCGCGATCACCGGGCCGTCGGGCGGCGGCAAGACCACGCTCACGAAGCTTCTCCTCGGCCTCCTCGATCCGAACGCGGGCGAGATCCTGATCGACGGACTCCCCCTCCCCCGCTACGGGCGCCGCGCCTATCGCGAGAATGTCGCTGCGGTGCTCCAGGACGACGTCCTCTTCGCCGGCACCGTCGCCGACAATATCGCCGGGTTCGAGCCGATCGACGCCGCGCGCATGGCCGAGGCGATGAAGGCGGCGGCGATCGACGAGGACGTGGCCGCAATGCCGATGCGCGAGCTCACCTTGGTCGGCGACATGGGCTCGACCCTGTCGGGCGGGCAGAAGCAGCGTATACTGCTCGCCCGCGCCCTCTACAGGCAGCCGAAACTGCTGGTGATGGACGAAGGCACCGCCCATCTCGACGCCGAGCACGAGCGCAAGGTGAATGCTGCCATCTCCGCGCTGGGCATCACACGGATCGTCGTCGCCCACCGCCGGGAGACGCTCGCCGCGGCCGAACGCGTGCTCATCCTGGACGGCGGCCGGATCGTTTCGGCGGCGGCAGATTCGTAAGGAATATGTAAACCCTCTTTCCTTACTGACCGGAAGCGCGCCCGCACCCTCGCGGGACGAGGGCTTCGTAACGCTTCATGCTGATCCGGATCGCAGACCTTTTCGCACGCTATACGCGATGGGCGATCCTCGTCGTCGCGGCGGTGATCGGCGTGAGCGCGTCCCTCTGGGGCTGGGCGTTGCCGCTCGACAACCGCATCGACACGATCCGCCATACGATCTTCTCGAAGCCTCCCTCCGGCGAGCTCGTGATCGTCGAGATCGACAGTCGGAGCCTCACGGAGGTGCAGGCCTGGCCTTGGCCGCGCAGCATCCATGGCCAGTTCGTTGATCGAATGCGCGAGGCGGGAGCACGCCAGATCGCTTTCGACATCGACTTCACCTCGCCTGCGACCGATCCGAGACAAGACGAAGCCTTCGGAGCAGCCATCGCGCGGGCACCGGGCCGTGTCGTGCTTCCCGCTCTTCTCGAAAATGCGGATGGACAGCTCGGCGAGCGCATGGACGAGTTGCCCAGCCCACCGCTGGCGCAACATGCTCGTGTAGGCACCATCTGGATTCGCCTGGATCCCGATGACGAGGCGCGGAGGCTCCCCTACAGTCTGGAGATTGCGGGCCGCTCTCGCCCATCACTCGCCGCGGCGTTGTCGAACCGGCAGGTCGAGGGACTCGAATCGATTCCTCTCGACTGGTCCTTCGACTGGTTCGCATTTCCGCGCATCAGCTACGCCGACGTTCTGGCAGGACGCTACGATGCGGCGTTCTTCCGCGGAAAGAACGTGATTGTAGGAGCAACATCGGTCACGCTGGGCGATCGTTTTACGGTCCCGACGCACGGTCGTATTCCCGGAGTCTACGTCCAGGCCGTGGGGTCCGAGACTCTCCGCCGGCATATTCCGCGCGAGATTGGCCCATGGGTCGCGTTTCTCTTCACGTTCGGCTTGATCTGGGCCTCGGCGATCAGCAGGCGGCCTGCTTTCCGATCGCTCGGGATCGCCCTCTCGATCGTTGCCTCCGCCGCAGCCCCTATTCTGGTACGCGAATATGCGGGGATCATCAGCCAGCCCGGGCCCGCCATCACGGCAGCGCTCGCAGCCCTGGCAGTCAGCCTGGCGGGCGGAATCACCGCCGCTGCGCTGGCGCGGGTGACTCGGGCGCCGATCAGTCAGTTGCCCAACCTCACGGCGATGTGCATCGCGGCGCCGTCGAACATGAGCACGGTCGCGGTGCGGCTCCGCAACCATGTCGAGACGACGACCCTGCTCGGCGCCGAAGGCCAGGGCGAGCTGATGCGCAAGGTCGCCGCGCGCATCGCGCTCGCCGCGTCCGACGCCGCGGTCTACCAGGTCGACGACCACAGCT
>JAEWCW010000072.1 GCA_023390415.1 Pseudomonadota bacterium
GGGCCAGCGCACGGGTCGGCTCGATGCCGAGCGGGGCGCTCTAGCGAGCGCCGACCCCCTCTCCCAGCTCCGCCTAAGCTCGCCAGAAGGCTCGCCAAGGCTGCGCAACCCTCTCCCCGAGGGGAGAGGGTTGCTCCTGCACCCTAGCCCGGCCCGCCCGGCTCGGTCATCGGGCCGGACAGCTCGCGGGCGCCGGCGCCGCGGCGCTCGGGAAGCGAGCCGGTCTGGCGCTCGATCATCCGCCGGATCACCGGCGGGTTCGGCCCCTGGTGCAGCGCGCGCACGCGGTCGTGGGCGGCGGCATCGTCATTGGTGATCCGGTTGTTGTGGCGGATATAATCGGTCCAGGTGGGCAGGTGGAACCGCTCGATCCAGATTTCGGGATCGGACAGGTCGCGGAGGAGGGTCCAGTGGCGGGCGCCGTCGCGCCGCCGGATCCGCCGCCGTTCCGCCATCGCCGCCAGGAAGGTCCGCCGGTCCGCCGCGGCGATCCGATACTCGATCGTGATCACCACCGGCCCGCTCCGCGCCTTGATCGGCACCGCCGTCTCCGGCGCCTGCCAGCGGCGCAGCGGCGTGAGATCGGCGTGACGCGCCTCCGGAAGCCGCAGCCGCAGGCCGACCAGCGCGCAGGCGATCTCGACCGCGGCCGCGCCGGCGAGGGCGAAGGCGATGCTGCGCTGCTCGGCGGCGACACCCCAGGCCCAGGCGCCCGCTGCCATGCCGCCGAACGTCGCCATCTGGTAGAGCGAGAGGGCGCGGGCGACGACCCAGCGCGGCGCGTTGAGCTGGACGGCGACGTTGAAGGTGGAGAGCGCGAGCACCCAGGCGCCGCCCGCGACGAACAGCAGAGCCATGGTCGGCAGCAGGAACGGGCTGAGGCCGGCAAGCGCCGCGGCGACGGCGTAGGCAAGGCAGGCGATCCGCACCATCGCCTCGGGCGACAGCGCCTGCCGCAGGCGTGCAGTCGAGAGCGCGCCGCCGACCGCGCCGGCCCCGAACGCGCCGAGCAGGAGGCCGTAGGTGAAGGGTCCGCCGCCGATCACGTCGCGCGCGATCAGGGGCATCAGCGAGGGCAAGGCGCTCGCGCCGAGCCCGAAGACGAGGCCGCGCAACAGCACGACGCCCACCGCCGGCGACATGGCGACGTAGCGCACGCCCGCGACGATCGCGACTCCGATCCGCTCGCGCGGAAGCGCATCCTCGTCGCGCTCGGGCTTCCAGCCGCGGAGCACGAAAATGAGGCCGACATAGCTCAAGGCGTTGATCGCGAAGGCGGTCGCGGCGCCGACCGCGGCGACGATCACGCCGCCGATCGCGGGCCCCAGGCTGCGCGCGATGTTGAAGCCCATCGAGTTGAGCGCGACGGCGCTCGGCAGGTCGGCGCGCGGCACCATCTCGCCGACCGAGGCTTGCCAGGCCGGCCCGTGGAAGGCTGCGCCGCAGCCGATCAGGAAGGTGAAGAGGAGGATCAGCCAGGGCGAGAGCAGCCCCAGCCAGGCGCAGGCGGCGAGCGCCGCCGAGACGACCAGCATGAAGCTCTGCGCCGCGATCATCACCCGCCGCCGGTCGAAGCTGTCGGCAACCGCGCCCGCGACCAAGGCGAGCAGCATGATCGGCAGGGTCACCGAGGACTGGACGAGCGCGACCATGTCGGCCGAGGCGGCGATCGTCACCATCGTCCAGGCGGCGCCGACCGACTGGATCATGCCCCCGAAATTGGAGGCCATGCTGGCGATCCAGACCTGGCGGTAGATGCGGTGCCGAAGCGGCGCGAGGGTCGAGGCCGAAGCCCGTTCCCCCTCCCCGCCATGCTCGTCGCGATCCGCCATTCACGGACAATCGCCTGCGGCGGGGGAAGTTGCCAGTGCAGACTTCCCCCGCCGCGCGGCTCTAGACGAACATCCCCGCAAGCAGGCTGACGAGAACCAGGCAGAGCACCGCCTGGCTCATCAGCGACGGGCCGCGGCGCTTTGCGGGCGGGGAACGCGGCACCGCCGGGGCGGATGCCCGAGGTGCCGCGCTTGCGGTCGGCGCCGCCTCCGTCTGCGGGAGGAAGCGGACGGAGACGTTGCGCGCCGGCTTCATCGCGCTCATCCGACGAGCAGCTGGATGGCGATCAGCACCGCTGCCGCCACGGCGATGAACATGGTCAGCGGAAGCCACACGCGAAGGCCGGTCGAGAAGTCCGCCGGATGGGCCTTCTTGAGCGCGGTGACCTGCGCGTCGAGGCCAGAGCCGAAGGTGATTCGACCGACATCTTCGGGCGGTCCCTCCTTCAGGAAGCGGACAAGCTGTGCGCTCTCCTCTGCAGAGACGTCGGGGTAGCGGCGAAGCAAGGCGCTCGCCTGGTCGAAATTGAGCATGGCCGCGCCGCGCGCGGAGTCGAAAGTTGCAGTCGTCATGACAGGCTCCATGGCGTCCGCCGCGCCGCAAAGGGGGCGCCGGACATCGTTCGTGATCGTTTCGCTGGGTGCGCCCTTCGAAGGAGAGCGCGCCTTCGATCAGGCGGCCGGTGGAGCCCGGGCCCTGTAGCTTGCAGCGCGGCGCTCGGCGCGCGGCGCGGCCTCGGCCTGGAGAAGGATCGCCTCTGCGGAGGGCGCCCGCAGGCGGGGTGCCGAGGCAAGCAGCGCCGGTGCGCCGCCGCCCTTGCCTTTCGGGTCCTCGGCCGCGTTGGTGGCGGCGATCTGCTTGCCGGGAAGAGGCGCCGCAAGCTCGGCG
>JAEWCW010000209.1 GCA_023390415.1 Pseudomonadota bacterium
GTTTGGCACCGGCCGGGGAGGGGATCATTAATGCGCAAATCCGTCATTCTGGCGTGGGCGACCGCGACCGCCTTGTTCGCGGGCGTGCCCGCAGCCGCGGACAGCCCGGCCGTGCTTCCGCCGCTCGCGCCCGGCGAAGTGCTGCTCGAGACAAGCGGCCTCGGAATCGTTCGCACACCGGCGACCAGCGCAACCCTCACCGCCAACATCTCGGTCGAGGTCGAGAGCGAGGCGGAGGCGCGTCGGATGGCGGCAGCCGCGCTTGAACGTGTCGTCGCTGCCGCTCGGGCCGCCGGAGCGGCAGCCGCCGACATCGAGCGTGGGGAGATCGAGGTCAGCCGGGCGCCGGGCTATGGCGCAATGAACGCGATCGACGTGGATGTGATGAACGCGGTCGACTTCATTGATCCAGGCGAAACCCATTATGCGAGCGCGTCGGTGACGATCCGCCTCCGCAGCCCCGCTGGAGCAGCCGCCCTCAAGCGGACGATCGACGCGATCGAGCATGCCTCTTCGGGCGTTCCGTCCTACGAGCTGGCAGACGACAGCGCAGCCCGCCGCGCTGCCCGCGCCGAGGCGCTGCGCCGCGCCCGGGTCGATGCCGAGACCTACGCCGCCAGCGTCAACATGCGGGTCGCGCGGATCCTCAGGATCACCGAGCGGGCCGGCCTGGACCTGATGCCACTGGCAGTCACTGAGACGAACGCGGTGCGCGATCTGGAGGGCGCCGGTCGCGGCAGTCGCGACGGCCAGGTTCCCACTTATGCCGTCGTCGGCGTCGATTTCGCGCTCGCGCCGCGCTGAGGGGGAGGGAATGAAGATGCGCTTCCTGATCGCAGCGGTCGCCCTGGCCGCGCTTCCCACCGCCGCGCAGGCTGCCAGCCCTGTCACCTTGCCCCAGCTCGCCCCGGGGGAGGTGTTGCTGGAAACCGACGGTTTCGCGGTCGTTCGGACCCCCGCCACCTCGGCCACTGTCAGCACCAGCCTGTACGGTCGCGGCGCGACCCAGGCCGAGGCGGAGCGGGCGCTCCAAGCCGAGATCCGCAACTTCACCGCCGCGGCACGCGAGGCGGGCGCCGGCGCTTCCGACATAAGCGTCGAGACCAGCTCCAGCCGGAGCGACGGCCTGCGCCCGTTCGATATCGTGGAAGCGACCGGCAACGCAGACGATGCTGCGCAGAATCGCTATCTCGCCCAGGCGAGCGTCTCCGCGCGCGTCCGCGACGTCGCCCGCGCGCGGCCGCTTCACGTCCGCTTCGGCGGTGGCGGCGACGCGGTGATGCTCGGTTATGGCGGGCCCGAATATCATCTCGACGACGACAGCGCCGCCCGGCGCGAAGCGCGGGTGCAGGCGATTGCCTCGGCCCGGGCCGATGCCGAGGCCTATGCCGCCGCTGCCGGCATGCGGATCGTTCGAATTCTCCGGATCACCGACCGGGCCGGGCTCGACTTCACCCAGCTGCTGGTGACCGAACGCGAGGCGGCGGCGCGCTTCGGGCCGCGCTTCGGACGCTCAGACGGGCCGGCCGTCGAGACGCTCGCTGTGGTCGGCGTCGATTACGTGCTGGCGCCGCGCTGAGCCGGACTCAGCGCGCCTCGTCGCAGCCGGGGCCGTGGCTGAGCTCGCAGGCGGTCGCGGCGGTCTGCATAACCGCGTTCATCTCGTTGCCGTTGCGGCGGGCGATCGCGCGGGCACTCCACATGCCGGCAGTGGCGCCTGCCGCTGCGCCGAGCGCTCCGCCGACCAGCGCGGCGGTCAGCGCTTGGTTGCGCGGTTGCTGCTCAGCCATGTCTCTTCTCCGCCCGAAAACCGAGCGGATTCAACGGCTAGCGTTCAGCCGGGGTTGCCCGGCCTCCGCCGAGCCGTTCTCCGAAGGGGGCGGCCCGACTTAGAGGCGTCCGATCATGTAATCGGCGCTGGACACGTTGAAGGCGCCGGGCTCCTCGACGTTCAAATCCTCGATAACGCCGTCATTGACGATCGCCGACCAGCGCTGGCCGCGCGTGCCCATGCCGAACTTGGAACCGTCCATGGTGAGGCCGAGCGCCTGGGCGAGCTCGCCGTTGCCGTCGGCGAGCATCGTCACCTTGCCCTCCGCACCCGCGCTTTCCGACCAGGCGCCGAGCACGAAGGCGTCGTTGACGGCGGTGCAGGCGACCTCGTCGACACCCTTGGTCTTCAGCTCCTCGGCGCGCTCGACGAATCCGGGCAGGTGGCGGGCGGAGCAGGTCGGCGTGAAGGCGCCGGGGACCGAGAAGAGAGCGATCCTGCGACCGGCGAAATAATCGTCGCTCGACAGCGGCTGCGGCCCGTCCGGGGTCGCCTTGACGAGGTTGACGCTGGGAATGCGGTCGCCGACCTGGATGGCCATCTCTCTCTCCTGCTGATGTGGGCGGCTTCTTAGCAACGGCTCGTCGGCGGCGATAGGGTGATCCCTTGCACCCGCTTCGGCCCGGTGCTTAGGCGTGCCCGATGGACGATCCCCGCTTCCTGACCGGCCAGTTCCTGCTCGCCATGCCGGGTATCGGCGACCCGCGCTTCGAGAAGGCGGTGATCGCGATGTGCGTCCATGACGAGAATGGCGCGCTCGGCATCGGCCTCGGACAGCTGATCCCGCGCCTCGGCTTCCATGAGCTTCTGAAGCAGCTGGAGATCGAGCCGGGCGCCGCGCCGGACGCGCCGATCCATGCCGGCGGACCGGTCGAGCCGCAGCGCGGTTTCATCGTCCATTCGGACGATTGGGGTGGGCAGGAGAGCATCGACGTCGCCGGCCGCTGGCGGCTCAGCGCGACCCTCGACATCCTTCGCGCCATCGCAGAAGGGACTGGGCCCACCCGCTGGGTCGCGGCGCTGGGCTATGCCGGGTGGGGCGCCGGCCAGCTCGAGCAGGAGATGGGCCGCCATGGCTGGTTCACCACGCCTGTCGCCGATGAGCTGCTCTACGATACGGAGGCGGAGCAGCGCTGGGCGGCCGCTTATCGCCGCGCCGGCATCGATCCGCGGCTGCTCGCGGCAGGCTCCGGCACCGCCTGAGATGAGCATATAAAGATATCTTTATATTTGCATTCGAGCCGCTCGGCCGCTAGGGCGTGCCCACGCGACCGCCTCGCTCTTTGACGGCGGTCTTTCTTATTTGAGCAGGAGACGGTTCGTGGCGACTGAGGCCCAGACGCAGTTCAACGACTATGTGATCGCGGACATTTCGCTCGCCGATTTCGGCCGCAAGGAGATCGAGATCGCCGAAACCGAGATGCCCGGTCTGATGGCGCTTCGCGACGAGTTCGGCGCGTCCAAGCCGCTCAAGGGCGCGCGGATCACCGGCTCGCTGCACATGACGATCCAGACTGCAGTGCTCATCGAGACCCTGACGGCGCTCGGCGCCGAGGTCCGCTGGGCCTCGTGCAACATCTTCTCGACCCAGGACCATGCGGCCGCGGCGATCGCAGCGACCGGCGTGCCGGTCTTCGCGATCAAGGGCGAGACGCTCGAGGAATATTGGGACTATGTCGTCCGCATCTTCGACTGGGGCCAGGACATCACCTGCAACATGATCCTCGACGACGGCGGCGACGCCACCATGTTCGCCCTCTGGGGCGCGCGCGTCGAGGCCGGCGAGGAGCTGTTCACGCCGACCAACGAGGAAGAGGAGATCTTCGTCGCCACGCTGAAGCGCTTCCTCGCCGAGCGTCCGGGCTACCTCACCAAGACCGTCCAGACGATCAAGGGCGTCTCCGAGGAGACCACCACCGGCGTCCACCGCCTCTACGAG
>JAEWCW010000002.1 GCA_023390415.1 Pseudomonadota bacterium
CCTCGTCGGTCACGATGCGTCAGCATCGCTCCCTCCTCGCTCCTTGCCCTGGCGCAAAATCCGTTCCGTCACGGCCGTTGCGGGTTTCGGGTACGGACCCTAAGCGCGCGCGCCGCGCCTGTCGACAATTACGGCTGGCGCCGCGAAAGCGAGGCTCCTAAGCCGCGCCCAACCGAAAAAGGAGGCGCCACATGGCCGAAGACAGCAACATTCTCGTCCTCACCCTCGATACCGGCGACGGAGAGGGCGGCGACGTCGTCATTCGCCTTCGCCCCGATCTCGCGCCCCAGCACGTCGCCCGGATCAAGGAGCTCGCCCAGGAAGGCTTTTACGACGGCGTCGTCTTCCACCGCGTCATCCCCGGCTTCATGGCGCAGGGCGGCGACCCGACCGGCACCGGCATGGGCGGCTCGGACAAGCCCGATCTCCCCGCCGAGTTCAGCCGCGAGCCGCACGTGCGCGGCGTGGCCTCGATGGCCCGCGCGCAGAATCCGAACAGCGCCAACAGCCAGTTCTTCATCGTCTTCGAAGACGCCCGCTTCCTCGACGGTCAATACACCGTCTGGGGCGAGGTGACCGAGGGCATGGAGCATGTCGACGCCCTCCCCAAGGGCGAGCCGCCGCGCAGCCCCGGCAAGATCGTCAAGGCGAGCCTTCGCGACTGAGCCATGGCCGGCCCGCGCCTCGTCACCCTGATCACCGGCGCCTCGGCCGGCCTGGGAGTCGAGTTCGCGCGGGCATTGGCGGCGCGCGGCGAGGCGCTCGTCCTCGTCGCCCGCCGCCGCGACCGGCTCGAGGCGCTCGCCACCGAATTGGGCGGCGCGGAGATCGTCGCGCTCGACCTCGCCGAGCCCGCCGCGCCCGAGCGCCTCATGGCCGAGGTCGCGGGGCGCGGCCTCGAAGTAGCCACCCTGATCAACAATGCCGGCTTCGGCCTCTCCGGCCGCTTCGACGCGCTGCCGATCGAGCGCCAGGCCGAGATGATCGATCTCAACGTCCGCGCCCTCACCGAGCTCTGCCGCCTCGTCCTCCCGCCGATGATCGAGCGCCGCGCCGGCGCCATCCTCAACGTCGCGTCCACGGCCGCCTTCCAGGCCGGACCCAACATGGCGGTCTATTACGCCTCCAAGGCTTATGTCCTCTCCTTCACCGAGGCGCTCCACCAGGAGCTGAAGACGAAGGGCATTCGCGTCACCGCCCTCTGCCCGGGCCCGACCGCCACCGAATTCTTCGCCGTCGCCGGTGCCGAGAAGGGCCGCCTCGCCAAGATCGCCACCGATCCCGTCGCCGTCGTCCGCGCCGGCCTCGACGGCCTCGCGAAGAACAAGGCGATCGTCATCCCCGGCGCGATGAACAAGATGACCGCCCAGTCCAACCGCCTCCTCCCCCGCGCACTCATGCGAAGAATCGTCGCCCGAATCAAAGCGGAGTGAGGCGGCCCACGGGGCATATCCCGCCGCGCACCTGTTGCGTTGCAATTCGCCAAATGCTTCCATCGACGCGCTTGGGTCGCTTTGGGGGGTTGCGTGATGCGTTCTGTGCTGTTGTCCGCTTTGCTGTTCGGGTCTGCCGTTCAGGCCTCCGGGCTCCAGCCCGCTGCCCAGGCGCCGCCAGCTGCGAAGGAGAGTCCGGGCGGATCGTTCTTTGCCAGAGGCTGGCGGCTGGTGGGGAGCCACTCGGGGCCAGGCGGCTATCGCAATCTCCTATATTACTACCCCCCCACAATGAGCCGGCAGGACGGCCGAGTCTCGGTCATGACGCTCAATATCGATGCCGGGAATGTGGGCGGGGTGCGCAGCAAACTTGCGAGCCTGTCCCTGGATTGCACCGGCCCTTTTTTCCGGCTGGGCAGCCAGGCCAACTTCGGTCCCGGGGGTCGGCCGGTTCCTGCGCCGACCCCGCCCCCCGGCGATCAGCTTATTCGGCCCGGCACTATCACAGCCACGCTGAGGGTCGCCCTCTGCAACGGGCGGGAGATCGGCGAGCC
This sequence comes from Pseudomonadota bacterium, assembly GCA_023390415.1. Taxonomy (GTDB): domain Bacteria; phylum Pseudomonadota; class Alphaproteobacteria; order Sphingomonadales; family Sphingomonadaceae; genus Allosphingosinicella. The sequence continues at coordinate 1,988 of JAEWCW010000002.1, forward strand.
GGTGACGGGAGATCTGCAAGGGCAGGCCGACGACCTTTTCCGTAGGCTCGGTCGCCGCCTGGCTCCATCGTCCCCGCCCCGATCGCGATGAACGCGGCCGACGTGCAGCTTCCCGGGAGACCCGCCGCTCCCGCCCGGCGGCGACTAACTCGGCGCGCGGATCGAAGCGACGGCGAGATGTTCCAGCGCGCAAGGCTGGCCGATCTCTGGGCACTCGCGAAGGACTGAATCGCCCCGACCCGAACATCGCCGCCGCTTCTGCAGACAGGCTTCAGACCAGACTGCACCAAGCCCAGTCCTCATATTGCAGTGTTGCTCGTAAAATGCTCCAAATCATCCGCTTGCATCGCGTTGGGGAGTAAGCGATGATTCGGCTGTTGCTTTCCGCTTTGCTGTTCGCGCCGCTCGATCAGGCGGCGCCGGAGTCCGCCAGCCGCGAGCAGGCGCAAAGGCTGCTCAACGACGCGATCGGCCGCTACAGCTACGCAATCCCTCTCAGCGAACCGCCGGCAACCGTCCGCTATCGCTCGGAAGCGTCGCAGCCATGCGTGACCGCCTATCGGGAAGAGGTTCCCGCCTACCGCGCGTTCCGAGTCTACCAGTCGCTCGAAGGCGGGCCGGTCGCGCGGATTCCCGGCCGGGAGTTCGCCGCCAGGACCACACGCTACCGCATCGACTGGTCGAAGGTGACGGGGGTCGAGCCGTCGTCTTTGCCAACGAACATCCGCGTGAGCGGCAGGTCCTTCGTCGCTTCCGCGAGCGACGGTGAGCCGAGGCCGAGGAATGTGCCCGAGATGTCCCTTTCGGTTCCGGCGGAGATGCGCCCGCGGGTTCTCGCCGCGATGCGCGACCTGATTGAAGCCTGCCGCCCGGCCCCGGTCGCGACGACTCCGTTCATGTTCGTCACCGCCACGGGCCGGCAGACGGTCCCGCTCGGCCGCGAATTCGAGGTGACCCGCCAATATCTGGTGACCGAGGAGAGCGACCGCTCCGGCACCTATGGCGCCGCGCTGGCGCTACTCGGCGCCGAGGACGCGCGCTTCCGCATCTCTTGGCGCTCGCCGGTGCCGCTGACGCTCGGCCTCGCACGAACCAACGCGCCGAACGAGGGCGCCGTCGCGGTGGCCTTTCCGCAGGGCCCTCAGCCCTCTGCGGCCGGGTCGGCAACCATCACCGTCACGCGCAGCGGCATCGCCGTGTTCGGCTTCACCCAGCCTCGCCCGACCGCCTCGTCCGGCCAGCCGTTCGGAAGCGATTTCCGAACCTTCTTCGTGACCATCGAGCGGCTCCCCTAAGGGGAGGTGCCTGATCCCGGCCGCCGTCGCCGCCCTCGGCGGCGATCCGGACGCGATCGGCCGGCCGGCGTTCGTATTGTGGATTTGACTTGCAGCTCGAGCTCGGTGTATTGCTACGGCAAGTCACCTCTCCGTCGGATTTCGGGATGCCGCTGGGGACCTGTAGCTTCCTCTTTTCGATTCAAGTGATTAGCCAGATCTCGAACACCTGAACTTTCCACCATCTTCAGCACCGGGGGGATACGCGCTTTCTTCAAGAGCTGCGCGGCCGGCGCCTTTTGTACAAGGAAACGTCCGTTGCGCCGAATGCTGTTCCTCGCCATCCTCGCCTCGGCCTCGCCGGCCGCCGTCGCCGCCGCCCAGACTCCGCCCGCGCAGGCTCCCGCTCCGGCCCCGGCTCCGGCTCCGGCTCCGGCGCCCTCCCCCACCCCCACCCCCTCCCCCGCCCCCGCCGCGCCCGGATCGGAGGATGGCGGCGAGATCGTCGTCCGCGCCCAGCCGGAGCAGCGCACCGCCATCGACCGAGAGACCTATGTCGTGCGCGACACGCCCCAGGCCCGCACCTCGAACGCGCTCGACATTCTCGGCCGGATCCCGACCGTCACCGTCCAGCCCGACAATTCGATCCGGCTGCTCGGAACCGCCGGAGTCACGGTCCTTGTCGACGGCCGCCCCTCGCCCAACCCGAACGTGCTCCGCGACATCCAGGGCTCGGAGATCGCCCGCATCGAGGTGGTGTCGAACCCCAGCGCGCAATTCTCCGCCTCCGGGACCGGCGGCGTGATCA
>JAEWCW010000016.1 GCA_023390415.1 Pseudomonadota bacterium
CAGAGCAAACGGCGGTGGACCGGCTTCAGCCCGTCGCGGACGTCGGGCAGCGAGCGCGCGGTGATCGTCGAAAGCGCGTAGACGAGATAACGCTGGGACAGTGCATCGTCGAACGGCGCGTCGACGACGTGGTCGAATTCATCGGACATGAAAGAGCGTTAGCAGCCGGATTCGCGCCGTGCGAGGGGTGTCTTGCACTTGTCTACTAACGTGGTAGACTTTCTTTCCCATAGAGGGAGGCTGTCCATGCGTCGTTCGCTCGTCGTCCTTGCCCTTCTCGCCGCTGTCGCCGGGTGCGGCAGCCAGCCGGATCGCTACCCGGAAGAGCAACCCGCCAGCAGTCCGGCCAGCGCGCCCGCCGCCGAAACGGCGAGCGACTCCGCGTCGCCGGAAGAGCGCGCTGCCGCGGGTCCGAACGTCGCGCCGACCGCAGCCCCGGGCGTCGCCTTCAACTATCGCTACGCCTTCCGCCTCCCAGCCGAGCGGATCGCCGAGGTCCAGGAGCAGCATGCCGCCATCTGCGAGCAGCTCGGCCCGGATCGCTGCCGGATCACCGGGATGCATTATGAAGTGCTGAGCGAGCGCGACGTCCGGGCCCGCCTCAATCTCGGCCTCGAGCCCAGCATCGCCCGACGCGTCGGACGCGAAGGGGTAGCCGCGGTCCTCCGCGCGGACGGCTCGCTGGTGGAAAGCGAGATCAGCGGCACCGATGTCGGGACCGGAATCCGTCGCTCCGGCCGCTCCATCGCCCAGAAGGAAGAGGAATTGCGGCGGATCGAGCAGCGCCTCGCAGGCCGCCTGGGCTCCGCCGAGCGCAGCGATCTCGAATATCAGGCGCAGATGCTCCGCCAGCAGATTGCCGGCACGCGGGCCGGCCGTGAGGAGGCGCAGGAGTCGCTCGCGACGACTCCGATGGTATTCAGTTACGGCTCCGGCAACCTCGTGCCCGGCGCGGACGATCGCCGCCCGCTCGGCCGCGTGTTCGAGGATGCCCTCGACACCTTCCTCGACGTCGCGACTTTGTTGCTGATCCTTGTGGTGAGCGTCGGCCCGTGGCTGCTCCTGGCAGCCTTGCTCTGGTGGGGCGTCCGACGGCTGCGGCGCCGCTTCGCGCGGCCGAACGAGGAGCCCGCGCCCGCCAGCTAGGCCAAGGCTGGCCGAGCCTCGTCGAAGATCTCGGCGGGCTCGGTCGCCTTTAGCGCCTCGACCTCGGCGAGCAGCCAGTCGCGGACCGCGCGGACCTTGGCCTGGTTGCGGCGATGCTCAGGATAGACGAGCCAATAGCCGGGGCCTTCGAAGCCGATCAGGTCGAAGGGCTGGACCAGCCGCCCGCTCGCCAGCTCGGCGCGCCAGAAAAGCGGGGTCAGCATGCCGAAGCCGGCGCCGGCAAGCGCGGCCTGACCCTCCATCGCCTGCGTGTCAAAGCGGATCCCGGGCGCGCGCTCGGCGCCGGCGGCGGCCACCCCTGCTGCGGCGAACCAGTGGCTCCACCATTCGTCATGCGGATTGAGCCGCGGTGCGCGTAGCAGGTCCGCCGGTGCCCGGACGTCGACCCTCTCGAGCAAATCGGGGCTGCAGAGCGGGGTCGAATGGAGGCGGAACAGGAAATGGGCCCTGAGGCCGGGCCAGTGCGGCGCGCCGAGCGTGCTGCGGATCGCGACATCCATCTCGTCGCGCGCGAAATCGATCAGCCGGTTGTCGGTATGGAGCCGGACCGCGAGCTCGGGATGGGCGACCTGGAAGCGGCCGAGCCGCGGCGCGATCCAGTTCGAGGCGAGCGTCTGGGTGGTCGAGATGGCGAGCACCGCCTCGTCCTCCGCGACCAATGTCCCGAAGGCGTCGTCCATGAGGTCGAAGGCGCGGGTCAGCAGCGGCGCTGCGCGGCGCCCGCCCTCGCTCAGCACGACGCGCTGGCGCGAGCGCAGGAAGAGCGGGACTCCGAGCCGCTCCTCGAGCAGCCGGATCTGATAGCTGACCGCCGCCTGGGTCATTCCGAGCTCGGCCGCGGCACGGGTGAAATTCTCGTGGCGGGCGGCGGCCTCGAAGACCCGGGTCGCGGTCAAGGGCGGAAGCCGTCTCATCGCCAAACTTGATAAGCCCTGCTTATATCGACTGTCGAGCGTTTCGTTGGCGGAAGAATCGCGACGGGCGCATCTGGGCGGGGCAGCCGGGAGGTCCGGCTCTGAAGCCAAGTTCGAGGGAGAAGGACGATGCGCGACGAAATGGACGCTCGCATGTGGAACCAGCATCATGATCAGTTTTCCAAATGGGCGGGCGAGTTTCTCGATGCCGCCACCGGCGTCAGGCTGCCCCGCCTCGGCGCCCTGGCCCAGGTCATCGCCACGTTCACGGCCCTGTCGATGACACTCCTCACCTTCGGCGGAACGGTCTGAATCCCCCGGACCCGACTGCCCAGACCGGCGCCGCCCTTTGCCCCCCGCGCGGCGCCGGTCTATTCACTGCCGATGATCCGATCCAAATTCCTTGCCGCCCTGCTCGCCGCCGCGCTAGCCGGGTGCGCGATGTCCACTGAGACCCCACCGGCGGCGACGGGAGCGGATGGCCTGATGGTCTGGCCGGACCTGCTCGAACGTCCGCGCCCCGAGCCGAGCGCGACCATCTCCTATGGCGACGACCAGATGCAGAAGGTCGATCTCTGGCTTCCGGCGGGCGAGGGACCGCACCCTACGGTGCTGATGGTCCATGGCGGCTGCTGGCAGACCGAGATCGCCGACCGGCGGATCATGAACTGGATCGCCGACGATCTGCGCCGGCGCGGGATCGCGGTCTGGAACATCGACTATCGCGGGGTCGATCGTGGGCCCTATCCGAGCACCCTGATCGATACCGCCGAGGCGGCCGACGCGCTTCGCGACCATGCTCAGCGCTATCGGCTCGACCTCCGCCGTGTCGTCGCGATCGGCCATAGCGCCGGCGGCCACCTCGCCCTGTGGCTTGCAG
>JAEWCW010000035.1 GCA_023390415.1 Pseudomonadota bacterium
CGAACATCGGGATGGTCTGCTGGACGCGCATGTCGATCTTCGTCCAGTCCGGGCTGCGGGCGATGTTCTTGCCCGCAATCTGGCCGCGATAGTTGCGCAGGCCGGTCCGGTTGATGAAGCCGTCGAGCGCGGCGAGGGTCGCCGCATCGCCGGTCACGAGCGGATCGCTGGGGCCGGTCGGCACGTAGAGCAGGTGGCGGAAGTCGTTGCCGAACACGCCGAACACCGGATCGCGGCCCGAGCCGGCACCCGTGTCGAACGTGTAGCTGTGCGGACGGCCGTTGCGCCACTCGCCGAAGATGTCGATCCGGGTCTCGGAGTTGCGGATGAACTCGCGGCGGAAGCCGGCGTTCACGCGAACCGAGTGACGGATCTGCTCGATGCCGGTGCCGACGGACGAGCCGTTCGGGTTGGCGGTCGCCTGCTGCTGGTAGTTCGAGAACGCGACCGACGAGGTCAGCGGCGAACGCTCCTCAATGTCCATCCAGGTGTAGGCGGCGCCGAGGCTGAAGCCCGATTCCCACTCCTTGTTGAACCGGCCGACGAGGATCAGGCTGTGGCCGCCATCGGCGTTGGTGAGCAGCAGATCGCTGTTCGTGCCGCTGGTACCCGCGAAGGCGACGTAGCGCGGACGACCGTCGGGCGCGGTGCCCGAAGCGACCGAGCGCAGATCGATATAGTCGATCGTGCGGTCGACCCAGCCGTACATGCCGTCCACGGCCAGGAACCAATTGTCGCCGAGCGGGCCGAGGTCCGCATTGTACGACAGGGTGCCCGCCATGCGCCACTGGGCCGGAAGCTCGAACGCCGGGTCGATCGCGTTGACGCCCGCCTGCGACAGCGCGCCGACGTTGGTCTGGACGAAGCCGGTGACGCTGGACGGGATGCCCGCGCCGCCGCGGAAGTTGCCCGTCAGCGCAGCCGCGCAGATCGCCGCCGACGCGATGCAGCCGGTGCGGTTGAAGGTGACGCGGTTCTGCGTGATGCCGGTGTTCGAATAGCTGTTCGAGATCCACACGTCCGGCGTGCCGGCAGCGTAGCGGCCGATGGTCGCGCGGAACTGGAGGCGATCGGTCGGACGATAGTTCAGGCCGAAGCGCGGCAGCAGAACGTCACGGCCCGACAGCGTCTCCTGGTTCGAGAAGCCGTAGCGCTGGGTGAAGAAGTTATTCAGGACGGGCGCGTTGCCCATCGAATACCATTCGTAGCGGACGCCGGCGACCAGCAGCAGGTTGTCGGTGACGTCCCAGCTGTCCTGAATGCCCACCGTGAAGTTGTTGTAGCTGAAGTCCGCGGCGGCGCCGTTGATGTCGCCGGTCGTGCTCTGCGCGAGGTCGAGCTGGTTGGCCCGGCCGTTGCGGAAGTCGTCCAGCGAGTCGAAGTAGAAGGCGCCGGTCGCACGCTGCAGGAACAAATTGTAGGTGTGGACGTCGGTGAACTGGGCCAGCACCTTCACATTGTGGGCGCCGAGGGCGAAGTTGCCGACGATCTGGCCGTCCAGATTCTCGGTGGCGAGAATGTTCGCCTGGCGGCTGATGTCCGGACCGAAGCGGATGACGCCCGAGCCGGAGGTGCAGGTCAGCTCGGCAGCGCCGGTGCCCTGCGACGTTGCGTCGAGGCAGACGTTGAACTCGCCGAACTCGCGGCCGAGCGGCGGGGTCTGGCCGCGGTCATAGTCGCGGTAGGAGAGACGCACCTCGGTCGAGAAGATGTCGGACCAGCGCGAGTTGAGCTGGGCGACGCCCGAATGGACGCGCTCGGTCAGCTCGTAGCTGTTCGAGAAGAGCGCGAGACGCGGGTTGCTGTTGCCGGTCGGGGTCGAGCTGCTCGAACCGGACACGAACTGGCTGCCATTGTTGTAGATGTAGGTCAGCGACAGATTGTGGTCGGGCGAGATGTTCCAGTCGACGCGCGCGGTGACGCGGTCGTCGTCCTCGGGAACCGAGGTCGGGACGTCGCCGGTCTCGAAGTCGTAGAGCGTGCGGGCGATGTTCTGGACTTCGGTGACCTCGGCGCGGGTAATGCCCGCGATCGGGTTCGCGAAGGGCTCGCCGGCCGGGCCGAAATCCTGCGGCTCGGTCTCGCGGGTGCGCTCCCAGGCGAGCGCGAAGAACAGGTGATCGGGGATGATCGGGCCGCGCAGGTAGGCGCCATAGGCCTGGTTGCGGACGTCGAGACGGACCGGGGTGCCGCGGACGGTGTCGCCGGTCAGATTATCGTCATTGTAGGTGTAGAAGGCGCCACCAGTGAAGCGGTTGGTGCCCTGGCAGAGCTGCGTGTTGATCGCGCCGCCCTGGAAATCGCCTTCGCGGATGTCGACCGGGGCGACCTCGACGGTGAATTCGCAGATCGCGTCGAGCGGAACCGGGCCGCGCGAGGTCGGAAGGCCGCCGTTGTTCAGGCCGAAATCGTCCGAGAACTGCACGCCGTTGACCGAGAAGCGGTTGAAGCGCGGGTTCTGGCCGGCGATCGAGGTCGCGCGGACGTTGGTCGGGTCGAGGGTCGCGAACGGGCTGCGACGGATGAGGTCGCGAACGTCGCGGTTGACCGAGGCGACGCCCTGAATGTCGTCGCGGCGCAGCGCGGTGGTCGGCGACAGCGAGGTCGAGCCGGCGCCGATCGACTGGGCGGTGACGACGATCTCGGCGCCTTCGCCACCGGCCGAATCGCCAGCAGAGGCGAGGTCGATCGGGATGAAGAAGGGCTCACCGGCGACGAGGTGGACCTCGGTGACCTGGTAGGAGGGCTGGCCGGCGGCGTCGACGGTGACGGTGAACGGACCGCCGATGCGCAGGCCGGTCATGTTGAAGTTGCCGCTCGCGTCGGTCGTGGTGCGCGAGACGGTGCCCGACGGCACGTGGGTGATCGTGACCGGGGCGCCGGCGACGGGCGCGCCCGCATTGGTGACGCTGCCGCGAACGGTGGAGGTCGTCTCCTGCGCGTAGGCCGCGGTCGGCGCGACGACGGCAACCGCCGCGACCGCACTAAACAGTCCAAACTTGTTCATCTGATCTACCCCCACCCCATGTGGAATGACATTAAGCCCGCGCGACGGCGGGCGATGGCTGCAACTATGCGGATGTTGTTACAGTTCGGCGACGTTCGCCGGCGCTTGAGCACCTGTCGAAAACCCCCTCGCTGCACCCCCAGCCGCGCGAATCTTGATATCGCGCAACTAGCCGAACTTCGCGGTTACCGAAAGGGGGGTTCATCGAAGCTGCGCAGCTTTCGGCTGTGCAGCTGGCGGCCGTCCCGCTTCAAAATCCTCAATGTTTCTATGCCGATACGCAGGTGCTGGCTGATCGCCCGCTCATAGAAGGCATTGGCCTGACCCGGGAGCTTGATTTCTCCGTGCAGTGGCTTGTCGGACACACATAGCAAAGTTCCGTAGGGAACCCGGAATCGGTAGCCCTGGGCGGCGACGGTGGCCGATTCCATGTCGATCGCGACCGCCCGCGACTGGTTGAAGCGCAGCGCGGAGAGCTGGTAGCGCAGTTCCCAGTTGCGGTCGTCGGTGGTGACCACAGTGCCGGTCCGGAGCCGCCCCTTGAGCTGCTGCGGATCCTCCCCCGTCACCTGGACGGTGGCGTCGTAGAGCGCCTGCTGGATCTCGGCGATCGGCGGCACCGGGATCTCGATCGGGAGCACGTCGTCGAGCACATGGTCGTCGCGCAGATAAGCGTGAGCGAGCACATAGTCGCCGATCGTCTGGCTCGGCCGAAGGCCGCCGCAATGGCCGATCATCAGCCACGCCTCGGGCCTGAGCACGGCGAGGTGATCGCAGATCGTCTTTGCGTTGGACGGGCCGACGCCGATGTTGACCAGGGTGATCCCGCCCCCGTTCGGGCCGATGAGGTGGTAGGCCGGCATCTGGAACTTGCGCCACGCCCCCGCCGCGACCTGCGCCACGGGGTCCTCGGTCTCGCGGGTGACGAAAATCCCGCCGGGCGTAGACAGCGCCTCATAGGGACTGTCCTCGGCATTCAGCTCCTCGACCGCCCAGCGCACGAACTCGTCGACGTAGCGGACGTAATTGGTGAAAAGCAGGTAGCGCTGGGTGTGCTCGACCGGGGTGCCGGTATAGTGGCGGAGCCGCGCCAGGCTGAAATCGACCCGAGGCCCGTCGAACAGGGCGAGCGGCCGCGCCGGGTGCGAGCCATAGTCCCAGGCGCCGTCGGCGATCTCGTCGCCGATATGCTGGAGGTCGGTGGTCGGGAACCAGCGCGAAAGCTCGGCCGCGGTGACCTCGTCGAGCCGGAGATCGTCGCTGCCGTCGAGCACATAGGGATAGGGGATCTCGCTCGACGACCGGCCGACCGAGATTTCCACCTCATAGTCGCCGAGCAGGTAGCCGAGCTGCTCGGCCAGATATTTGCGGAACTGGCGCGGGCGCGCGATGCTGATCGCATAGCGGCCGGGCTGGTTCACCCGGGCGAAGGCGCGCGAGGGGAAGGCGACCGGCTTGTCGTCGGCATAATCGAGTCGCAGCTCGGGATAGGCGAAGATGCCCGCCGCGCGCTGCTCCGGATCGGGGCGCTCGCCCTTCTTCAGGTAACGGGCGAGCGCACTGCGCAATGCCGCCACCGACTCGTCGTACATGTCGCAAAGCTGATCGATGATCTCGGGAATCTGGTCGGGTCTCGTCATGGGAAACCCTCTTGGCACGGCTGCCTTGAAGTGTCGACTTTGCCCCGCGCAGGGCCGGCCGAGGCCGTCCCGAGCCAACACAGATCAGCCGAATACAAGCAGTTGATTTGCCTTTCGTGTTGGATCACAAGTGAAAGGTCCGAATTGGGGGCAATCGCGCGACGTTTGGGGGTTCTCGCGAGCGTGCTTGGCGCCGTCAGGTCGGGGATAAGGGAGAAGTTCAAATGAAGACCACGAGGAAGGTCACGCGCCGCTCGTTCATGTCCACCGTCGTCGGCGGCGCGGTCGCCGGCGCGGCTGCGCTCACCGTCGCGACCGAGGCGGTGGCCCAGACCGGCCGCACCAACAGCGATCCGGGTGATCCCCGCGGAAACGGCCGCACCGGAATGACCAACAGCGATCCTGGCGACCGGCCCGGCTACGGCCGCACCGGTGTCACCAACAGCGACTCGGGCGACCGCGCCGGCTACGGCCGCGGCGGCGGCGGCGGGACCACGGGGATCACCAACAGCGACCCGACCGACCGCGCCGGCAACGGCCGCCGCACCGGCGGCGGCTGCGCGACCGGCGTGACCAACAGCGATCCGACCGATCGCGCGGGCAACGGCCGCAATGGGGTCACGAACAGCGACCCGACCGACCGGGCGGGCTACGGCTGCCGCCGCTGAGGCGCACAAGGCTGCGATGACGAAAAGCCCCGGCTTCGGCCGGGGCTTTTTTCATTGAGGCTCAGGCGCCGACGCGCTCGAGATAGCCGTTGGTCCAGAGCCCCGAGAGCAAGGCATCGGGAGTCTCCGACTTGAGATCGGCCGCGGTGAAGGGCCGCCCCGAGAGCGCGACGTCGAGCGCCTCGCCGTCGGCGGCGGCAAAAGCGATGTCGCCCCCGGGTCCGACCAGGACGATGCGGCCCTCCTCGTCTTCGGCGACCGTCCAGGGCACGAACGGCCGAAGGCGATAGACCTCGCCCGCGGGCCGGCCGCCGGCGATCACACCGCGCACATTGGCCCGGCGGGTACGGAGGAAATTGTCGGTGAGGAGGTCGAAGGCGCCGTCCAGCTGCGCCCCCTCTCCGACCCGCGCAAGCAGCCGGGCGAAATGGCTCCGCGCCGCGTCGCGGTCGAAGTCCGGCGCTGCGAAGCCGGGAGGAAGCGAGCGGCGGAAGTCCGGGTCGGAAAGGGCGAGCTCCGAGACCGCCTCCAGCATCAGGTCCGCCCATTTCTTGGTGAACAGGCCGACGGTGACGTGGAGCGACGGCTCGTCACCGACATTCTCGGCATCGTGCATCAGCCCACGCGGGATGTAGGCGCTGTCGCCCGGCCCGAGCACGAACTCGCGGCTCACCTGGCGCGCCTCGAATCCGCTCTGCTCGAACCGCTCGCCGCGATAGGGCGTCTCCGCCGCAGTCTCCCACAGCCGCCAAAGCTTCCGCCCGGAGACCTGGAGCACGAACACGTCGTGATTGTCGTAATGCGGCGGGAAGCCCTGGTTCGCGGGCGGGGTCAGGTAGATGTTGGTGGTGACCTGGGCCGAGAAGGCCGCCTCCACCGCGCGGCAGAAGGCGCCGAGCTCCGGCACCGAATCCTGGAGCTCGTTGACGACGATCGTCGCGCCGCGGCCATATTCGCGGGCGATGGCCGCAGCGTCGATCCGCCCATCCTCCGCGAGATAGGTGCTGAGCGGCACCGGATCGGCATCGTTGGCGAGCCGGACCATATTGTCGCGGAGATCGGCCTCGGCCAGGAAGCGATCGAGCCGCGCGAGGGTCAGGAGCTCGGCGAAGCGATCCGGCTCGCCATTCTCCGAGACCAGCGGTTCGCGCTCATAGCAATCGCGAAGGAAGTCGTTCGGCGCGAGCGGCGCGGTCAGGAATCCGAGCGGATCCTCGCGCCAGTCGCTGCGCCTGTCCTTCGGCTGTGCTTCGCTTGCCATGGAGCGAGCTTAGAGCGGTCGCCGGGCCGGCCCGCAAGCCCCAAAGGGCCGAGCTAGTCCGCCTCCCAGGACGACCTCGCAAAGCCCTGCGCATAGAGCAGAGCGCCGAGATCATTGTGCGCGATACGGACGTCGGCGACCGCGCCGAGCGCGGGCTTGCCGTGGTAGGAGATTCCGAGCCCGGCCGCCTCGACCATCGGGATATCGTTGGCGCCGTCGCCGACCGCGAGCGTCGCCGAAAGGGGGATCCCGGCTGCCGCCGCGGCTTTGACCAGGGCGTCTCCTTTGGCGGCCGCGCCGACGATCGGTGATGCGACCGTGCCGTCGAGCCGGCCGCCCGCGATCCCCAGCCGGTTCGAGAGCGCCGAATCGAAGCCGATCGCATCGGCCACCCGGTCCGCGAATCGGTCGAACCCGCCCGAGACGAGCAGGGTCCGCGCCCCTTCCCGCTTCATCGTGCGGACCAGCGCCCGCGCGCCCGGCGTGATCGTCACCCGTTCGGCGAGGCATCGCTCGATCGCGCCTTCGTCGAGCCCTTTGAGCAGGGCGACGCGCGCCTCGAGGGCGGCCTCGAAATCGAGCTCGCCTTGCATCGCCCGATCGGTGATCGCGGCGATCTCGGCCTTGAGCCCCGCGAAATCGGCAAGCTCGTCGATGCATTCCTGGCCGATCATCGTCGAATCCATGTCGGCGACGAGCAGGCGCCGGCGACGGTCGGAAGAGCGCTGGACGACCACGTCCGTGCCGGGGATCAGTCCTTCAAGCGCCGCGCGCGCCGCCTCGGGGGCCTCGGCGAAGTGGAGGTCGGCCGCACGCCCCTCCTCGATCCAGGTCCAGCCGCTCGCCTGAACGGCGTCCGCGGCGGCCGAAATATCGCCCCGGGCCAGCCGCTCCTTTGCTATCAGGGTCGCAATGAACATCTCACTCCCGCCTCTCGCGCTCATCGCAGGGCCGACCGCAAGCGGCAAGTCGGCGCTTGCGCTCGCGCTGGCCGAGCGGACCGGCGGCGTGGTGATCAACGCCGACAGCGCGCAAGTCTATCGCGATCTCCGGATCGTGTCGGCTCGGCCCTCGCCGGAGGAGGAGGCGCGCGCCCCGCACCGCCTCTACGGCACCCGCGACGGCGCCCTGCCCTGCTCGGCCGCGGACTGGGCGGCGGAGGCCCGGGCGGAGATCGAAGCCGCGCATTCGGCCGGCAAGCTGCCGATCCTGGTCGGCGGGACCGGCATGTACATCCGCACCCTGCTCGACGGGATCGCGCCGGTGCCGCCGATCGGTGCGGAGGTCCGGGCCGCGGTGCGGGCGCTCACCGTCGCCGAGGCCTATCAAGCGCTCGAGGCGGAGGATCCGGAGGGGGCGGCGCGGCTCCGGCCCAGCGATACTCAGCGTATCGCCCGCGCCCTCGAAGTGGTGCGCTCGACCGGCCGCCCGCTCGGCGACTGGCAGCGCGAGAAAGCGGGTGGGATCGGCGACAAGGTCCGGCTGGCGCCGCTGATCCTGCTGCCGCCGCGCGACTGGCTCGGCGCGCGCTGCGACCGGCGCTTCGAGGACATGATGTCAGACCAAGGGCTTGCGGAGGTTTCTTCGCTCCTCGCTCGAAATCTCGATCCGGCACTCCCGGTTATGCGCGCGATCGGCGTGCCCGAGATCGCGGCCTTCCTCGGCGGCGAGATCGGCCGCGACGAGGCGCTCCGGCTCGGCCGGATCGCGACCCGCCAATATGCCAAGCGCCAGTACACCTGGTTCTCGCGCCAGCCGCCGCCGGACTGGCCGCGCCTGACCGACCCCATCGATTGCGGCGGCTTTGCAAATGGCCTAGCCCGGCTCGATGCAGGTCTTTCGTGACGAAAATGCCAATGCGGAGGTGATCCGCGGCCGCGCAGTGGCCGTGATCGGCTACGGCAATCAGGGCCGCGCCCAGGCGCTGAACCTGAAGGATGGCGGCGTCGCGGTGACGATCGGCCTGCCCGAAGGCTCGGCCAGCCGCGCCCGCGCTGAAGCGGACGGGTTCGCCGTCATGACGGCGCGCGAGGCGGCGGCGGGCGCGGACGTGGCCGTGATCCTCGCCGCCGACGAGGACCAGGGCCGGATCTACCGCGACGAGATCGCGCCGGCGCTTCGCGAGGGCGGCGCCCTGATCTTCGCGCACGGGCTCAACATCCGGTTCGGCCTGATCCAGCCGCGCCCCGACCTCGACGTCCTCCTGGTCGCCCCCAAGGGCCCGGGCACGGCGCTGCGCAGCGAATATCAGGCCGGGCGCGGGCTGATCTCGCTCTTCGCCGTGCACCAGGATGCCAGCGGCTCCGGCGAAGCGCTCGCCCTCTCCTACGCAGCGGCGCTGGGCAGCGGCCGCGCTGGAATCCTGCGCACCACCTTCGCCGAGGAATGCGAGGCGGACCTGTTCAACGAGCAGGCGGTGCTGTGGGGCGCGATCCCCGAACTGATCCAGGCCGGCTTCGAGACGCTGGTCGAGGCCGGCTTCTCGCCCGAAATCGCCTATTTCGAATGCCTGACCGAGGTGAAGCTGATCGCCGACCTCATCTACGAGCGGGGGATCGCCGGGATGCGCGAGGCGATCAGCAACACCGCCGAGTTCGGCGCTCTGAAGGGCGGCACCAGGATCGTCACCGCCGACACAAGAACCGAGATGCGCCGGATCCTCCGCGAGGTCCGCTCCGGCGCCTTCGTCAAGGACCTGATCGCCGACGCCGAGGCCGGCTACCCCCTGCTCCGCCGGAGCCGCGCCCAGGCCGCAGCGCACCCGATCGAGCAGGTGCGCGTTCGCCTGGCCGGTCTGGGCGGCGACGCATGATCTTCGCCGAGAGCGCGCGGCTGATCCTGCGCCGGCCGCGGCCCGAGGATCTCGAGGCGATGCTCGCCGGCTGGGCCGATCCGGAGATGAGCCGTTGGACTCCCGACCGGCCCGATCCGCGCGGCTTCCTCACCCAGCTCATCGAGGACATGCAGGTGAAACGCCCCGGCGAGACCGAGCCCGGCGGGCCCTGGTACCAATATGTCGTGGAGCGGCGCTCGGACGGGGCGCTGATCGGCGATCTCGGCGCCGGCTTCGAGGTGCCCGGTCCATACCAAGTCGAGATCGGCTGCCGGATCCTCCCCGCCTTCCAGCGCAGCGGCTTTGCCAAGGAAGCGGTTGCGGCCCTGATCGATCACCTGATTGAGCGCCACGAGATCCATCGCTTCGTCGGGATCGTCGCGGCGCCGCACGAAACCTCGAAGCGCGTCTTGAGAAGCCTCGGCTTCCGCCACGAGGGTCATTTCAAGCAGAGCTTCTGGTGCGGCGGCAAATGGATCGACGACGACGTCTTCGGCCTGCTCGCCAGCGAATGGAAGGCGCGATCGCCGGCACCGGCGTCGGCCGGGGCGATCGGCGCCCTGCAACCGTGATCGACGATGGACCCCGCGCGCGCTGACCCGCCCGAGGCGCGGCCGCCGGCGCTCAGCCACGCCGCTTTGTTCGTCCGCTTCCTGAAATTCGGCGCGATGGCGTTCGGCGGGCCGGTCGCGCAGATCGCGATGATCCGCCGCGAGCTGGTCGAGGAGGAAGGCTGGATCGACGGCACCCGCTTCAACAAATTGCTCGCGGTGATGCAGGTGCTGCCCGGGCCGGAGGCGCACGAGCTCTGCGTCCATCTCGGAATCCGCGCCAGGGGCCGGCTCAGCGGGATCCTCGCCGGCCTCGGCTTCATGCTGCCCGGCCTGCTGCTGATGCTCGCTCTGGCCTGGCTCTACACGCGGCTTCAGATCGACGGCACTTTGCTCGGCGCGGCCTTTCTCGGCGTTCAGGCGGCGGTGCTCGCGGTGATCCTGCGCGCCGTCCACCGGATCGGCGAGCATATCCTGCTCGACCGCTGGCTGTGGGCGGCTGCGATCGGGGCGGCCGCGGCATCCTTCGCCGGCATCAGCTTCTGGATCGTCCTCCCGGCTGCAGGTGCGGCCTATGCCCTCGCCTCGAGCCGGCGCTACGCCCTCGCCGGCCTGGTGGTCCTCGCCGCGGGACTGTTCGGCTTCCTTCTCCTCGCCCCTCCGGCAAGCGTGCCGGAGCCGGCCGCCGTCGTTTCCGCAGAGGCCGCGCCGACCGCGGCGATGCTGTTCTGGACCGGCCTGAAGGGCGGCCTTCTGACCTTCGGCGGCGCCTACACGGCCATCCCGTTCATCCGCGACGATACGGTGGGCCGCGGCTGGATGAGCGACGGCCAGTTCCTAGACGGGCTCGGCCTCTCGGGAATCCTGCCCGCGCCCCTGGTCATCTTCGCGACCTTCGTCGGCTGGATCAGCGGCGGCCTCGCCGGCGCGCTTGCGATCACGGCGGGCATGTTCCTCCCGGCCTTCGCTTTCTCCCTGATCTTCTACGAGCGGCTCGAGGCGCTTGCCGAGCATGACCGGCTGCACAGCATCCTAAGCGGAGTCGCCGCGGGAGTCGTCGGCCTGATCGCCATCACCCTCGTCGACCTCGCCCGAACCGGCGCCGAGCGCTCGCCGAGCCTCGCCGCAAGCGCCGCGATCTTCGCCGCCGCCTTGCTCATCCTCTATGCCTGGCGCAGCAAGGCCGCGACCCCGCTCGTCCTAGCCCTGGGCGCTGCCGCCGGCGCCCTGACGCTCGGCGCAGGTTGACCTCAGCGGGGGTCACCGCGCTCAGGCGGCGCTGGCGTGGATCTCCGCGAAGCCGGTGAACTGGGCGCGCATGTTGGGGTCGGCGACGTGCTCGACGAGCAGGCGGACCGTCTCGGCGAGCCCGGCTTGGTCGGGCACCTCGGCGGCGCCCTCATAGGCCATCGACCAGTCGCCGAAGCTTCGCGCCTCAACCGTCCGGCAGGAGAGCAGCACCAGGGCGAAGTGGCGCGGGTCGGCCTGGATCCTGGCGTAGGCGTCGAGCACCGCCTGGTCGGGGCCCTCCAGCGCCTGGAGGAAGCGCCGGCCGCCGGAGACGAGCAGCCCCGTGACCCCGGCCTTCTGATTGTTGGCGCGCGAGGTCTCTAGGATCGCCCCGAGCAGGGCCTGGTCGACCGGCGCGCGGGCGGTGCTGATATAGATGAGCTGAAGCATGATTCCTCCGGAAGACGGAGGGACTTAGCGGGCGAAGCGCAAAGGAAGGCTTAAGCGCTCAAGTGCGCAGAGACGCTTCTCGGCCTCGCCGTGGGCGAGGTTCGCCCATGCACGGCAGCCGTCGCGTTCGCGGCGTTCGTCCGCAGTTTCTAATATTTAGCAAATTCCTTCCAGGTCAGACACAGTGTTTTTAGCCCGTAAAAACGTACGGGGCTATCGAAGGAGGCAGACCAACGAGGTCCGGCAAGCGCCGCCGCCGAAAGGGTAGAAACAGGGGGTCAACGAAGGCCCGTGCACCGCTATCCCTAGCGATAACCTGATGGTGTGCCTGAGCAGCTACTTGCTGATTCATTCGCTGAACCAAGGCAGACGGCGGCTGACTTCCGACAAAATCGACTACCTCGCGACTTTGGCTCGCGACGAAGAACGACTTCGGCGAAACAGCGAGGAGAAGATAGCCATCAGGCTGCCCAATCCGATTCATGACCAGCGGAGAGTCGCTGGTTAAGAACTCCCCGGCGTCACTTGGAACCCGAGCAAAGCCCCACACAGAACCGTTCAGCACAGACCCTACTCGAGGCGAATCGACAAGCTCGCTAAAAAGGGACGCGAAGGCCTCACTGACGACACCGTTCTCGTCGGTCGCGAGATACTCCGCAAAAGTGGGTGGATCGGTGGCAGCCCGCAGATCATCATACGTTGCTTCCACTTCAGACATCCACTTCGCATCGCCTTCCCTAAGATGTTTCCACAGAAACTCGATCTGACGAGGATGCCTATGCATCAATGACATAAGAAAGCGCGACCAACCGCTGCGAAGGTGCTGATCCGTAGGGGGTGACGAGTGGGCTTCAAAATACGCGAGCGCGTTGCTCGCTACGTCATCCACACGCGAGAGAAAGCGGCTTTCCAATTCTTGCCGGTGGGCCGGGTCGGCTCTGGTAGGGATCGAGTACAGGTGCGGCTGGTAGCCGGTTTCGGTAGCAAACCTTCGCCTTGCGACTAGCCTGCGATACGGTCGGCTAAACTCGACGACACGACCATCGGCATTGGCCCAACGCTCTATGAAGAAAGCAGGCAGGTAGTGATGTTTGATCGGTATCGACATTCTTCAGGATGCCATCAAGCGTCGAATATCTCGACTAAGTATTGATCATTTCCGCCCGAACAGTTTCTCGATGTCGCCGTGGGCGAGCTTTACCCAGGTCGGGCGGCCGTGATTGCATTGGCCGCTATGGGGGGTGATCTCCATCTCGCGCAGGAGGGCGTTCATCTCGGCGACCGAGAGGATCCGGCCGGCGCGGACGCTGCCGTGGCAGGCCATGGTCGCGGCGACGTGATCGAGCTTCTCCTTGAGGCTCAAAGCCTCGTCGAAGGCGGCGAGCTCGTCGGCGAGGTCGGTGACCAGGCCGCTGACGTCGCCGGCGCCGAGCAAGGCGGGCGTGGCGCGGACGAGGATGGCGCGGGCGCCGAAGCGCTCGAGCTCCAGGCCCATTTCGGCGAGCTCGGCCGCGCGCGCCTCGAGCCGGTCGCAGGCGGGCTCGTCCAGCTCGACCACCTCCGGCAGCAGCAGCGCCTGGCGCGCGACCCCGCCATTGGCCATGGCGCGGCGCATCCGCTCGAGCACCAGCCGCTCGTGCGCGGCATGCTGGTCGACCAGCACCAGCCCGTCCTCGGCCTCGGCAACGATATAGGTGGCGGCGACTTGGCCGCGGGCGACCCCGAGCGGGTGGGATGCGGCCTGCGGCGGCGGTGCGGTCGCGGCCTCGGCGCGGCCCTGGGGGAGGTATTCGGAACGGGCGTCGTGAACGAACGTCCCCTCTCCCCCCTGGGGAGAGGGATAAAGAGAGGGGGGATTGGGCGCGCGCGAATAGCCGTAGAGGAAATGCTGTGCGGACGACTGCCCCTCTCCCCGGCCCTCTCCCCCGAGGGGAGAGGGAGCGCCGGTCTGCCACGGCACATTGACCGCGGCCGGCTGCGCGCTCCGGAAGCCGGCCGAGTCGAGCGCGTGCCTCAGGCCGCCGACGATCAGGCCGCGGATTCCGGCGGGGTCGCGGAAGCGGACCTCGGTCTTGGCCGGGTGGACGTTGACGTCCACCTCCTCGCGCGGGACCTCGACGAACAGAGCGAGGATCGGGTGGCGGTCGCGGGCGAGGAGATCCTGATAGGCGGCGCGGACGGCACCGATCAGCAGCCGGTCCTTCACCGGCCGGCCGTTGACGAACAGGAACTGGTGATCGGCGATCCCGCGGTTGAAGGTCGGCAGGCCGGCAACCCCGCCGAGCGCGGCGGCGCCCCGGACATAGTCGACCTTGACGCTGTTCTCGGCGAGCGCACGATCGGTGAGCGCTGCGACTCGGGCCGGCCGGTCCTCCCCGGGCTGGACCGAGAGCGTCCGGCGGCCGTCATGCTCGACGCTGAAGCCGATGTCCGGCCGCGCCATGGCCAGCCGCTTCACCACGTCGAGGCAGGCGGCATATTCGCTCCGCGCCGAGCGCAGGAACTTGCGGCGCGCCGGGACCCGGGCGAACAGGTCCTCGACCAGGATGCGGGTGCCCGGCGGAAGCGCCGCCGGCCCCTCCCCGGCAAGCCGGCCATTGTCGACGATCCGCGACCAGCCGTCCGCGCCCCGCACCCGGCTCTCGACGGTCAGCCGCGCGACGCTGGCGATCGAGGGCAAGGCCTCGCCGCGGAAGCCCAGGGTCGCCACCGCCTCGATCGCGTCGTCGGGGAGCTTCGACGTGGCGTGGCGTTCAAGTGCGAGCGCCATCTCGTCCGGGCTCATGCCGCTGCCGTCGTCGACCACCTCGATGCGCTCGGTTCCGCCCGCCGCAAGCGCGATCGCGATCCTCGTCGAGCCCGCGTCGATCGCGTTTTCGACCAGCTCTTTCAACGCACTGGCCGGTCTTTCTACCACTTCACCGGCTGCGATGCGGTTGACGAGATGTTCGGGGAGGCGCCGTATTGACATGGGTCAAGCGTGTAGCCCAAGCGGACGCATCCGGCGAGCTTTAGTGATCGCTGTGGACGGGGGCCGTGGGGGCACCCTATATAGATTTTTTCGAGGTTCGGGCGCCATTGCGCTCGCCTCCGCCTGGAAGCGAGTTTGTTCGAAATGTCCTTCTTCCGGTTCCTGAAATTCCCTTCGCACGACATGGCCATCGATCTCGGGACGGCCAACACCGTGGTCTATGTCCGCGGCCGCGGAATCGTCCTCAACGAGCCGTCGGTGGTGGCGATCGAGACGATCAACGGCGTCAAAAGGGTCAAGGCGGTCGGCGACGACGCCAAGATGATGATGGGCAAGACCCCCGACCAGATCGAGGCGATCCGCCCGCTTCGCGACGGCGTGATCGCCGACATCGACGTCGCCGAGCAGATGATCAAGCACTTCATCCAGAAGGTGCACGGCAAGCGCCGCTTCCCGCGCTGGCCGGAGATCGTGATCTGCGTGCCGTCGGGCTCCACCTCTGTCGAGCGCCGCGCGATCCGCGACGCCGCCTCCAACGCCGGCGCTTCGCAGGTGTGGCTGATCGAGGAGCCGATGGCGGCCGCGATCGGCGCCGACATGCCGGTCACCGAGCCGATCGGATCGATGGTCGTCGATATCGGCGGCGGCACCACCGAGGTCGCCGTGCTCTCGCTGCGCGGCCTCGCTTACACCACCTCGGTGCGCGTGGGCGGCGACAAGATGGACGAGGCGATCAGCTCCTACGTCCGCCGCAACCATAATCTGCTGATCGGCGAAGCCACTGCGGAGCGGATCAAGAAGCAGGTCGGAATCGCCAAGCCCCCGGCCGGCGGCTCTGACGGCCAGACCGTCCACATCAAGGGCCGCGACCTCGTCAACGGCGTGCCCAAGGAGATCACGATCAACCAGCGCCAGATCGCGGAAGCGCTCTCGGAGCCGGTTGGGACGATCGTCGAGGGCGTCCGGATCGCGCTCGAGAATACGGCGCCGGAGCTCGCCGCCGACATTGTCGACCAGGGCATCGTCCTGACCGGCGGCGGCGCCCTGCTCCAGGGGCTGGACGAGGTGCTGCGCGACGAGACCGGCCTTCCGGTCACCGTCGCCGACGATCCCCTCACCTGCGTCGCGCTCGGCACCGGCCGGGCCCTGGAAGAAGAAGTCTTCCGCGGCGTGCTGCTGACGGCGTAAGCGAAAGGACGCGCGGATCATGGCGCCGCCCTCCAGCCGGCGCCCGGGCTTCTCCCGAAGGGCGCAATACGGGCTGTTCATCGGCTATGTGGTGGCGGTGGCCGGCATCCTGCTCGCCCTGCTCCTGCTGGCGATCGCGATCATCGATCCGCGCGGATTCGCGGCGCTTCGCGGCGCTGCGATCGACGGCACCGCGCCGGCGACCGAGGGCAGCCGGAGCATCGGGGATTTCGTGCGCGGGATCGGCACCGGCATCGGCGACTATTTCCGCGCCGGCTCGCAAAATGCCGAGCTTCGCGCCGAGGTCGAGCGGATGCGCAACGAGGTCGTCCGCGCCCAGGCGATCGATTTCGAGAATCGGCGCCTCCGTCACCTGCTCGGCCTCGCTGGCCAGATCGAGGACGAGGTGACGATCGCCCGTGTCGTCGGCTCGAGCTTCTCGTCCAACCGCCGCTACGCGACCCTCTCCGCCGGAAGCCAGTCCGGAGTCCTGGACGGCATGCCCGTGCGCGCGCCCGAAGGCCTGATCGGACGCGTGCTCGAGACCGGCCGCTGGGCGGCTCGGGTGCTGCTCGTCACCGACGGATCGAGCAGCGTCCCCGTCCGCCTCGTCCGCGACGGCACTCCGGCGCTCGCGGTCGGCCGCGGCGACGGCACGATCGAGCTTCGGACGCTGGAGGTCGGCGCCAACCCCTTCCAGGTCGGCGACGTCCTGGTCACCTCCGGAATCGGCGGGATTTTCCCGCCCAACATCCCGGTCGCGCGGGTGATCCGGCTTGAGGGCGACAGCGCCCTCGCCCGGCCGATCGCCGATCCCGCGCGCGCCGATTTCGCGATCGTCCAGCGGCCGTACCAGCCGGCGTCGGAGGGCGCGCTCCAGGCGGCGCCCCAGATCCAGCGCGTGCCGGTGACCGTCTCCGGCCAGCAGGCGCAGCAGGCGCAGCAGCAGCCTGGCGCCCAGCCGGCCGCCCCGGCCCCGCAGCCGCGCCAGCGCAGCCCGCAATATCAGCCGGCGCTCCAGCGTCCCGAAGCCGCCGTGCCGCAGGGACAGCGTCGATGAGCTTCATCGCCGGCTCGCGGGGCGCGGTCGTCCGCCGCGAATATCGGCGCCGGCTGACCCCGGTCGTCTCGACCATCATCGCAAGCCTCGCCGCGGCGATGCCGATCGTCACGCAGAGCCCGCTTGTGCCCGAGCTGTCGCTGCTGGTCGTGATCTCCTGGCGGCTGCTGCGCCCGGAGGTCTGGCCGGCCTGGGCGGCGCTCCCGCTCGGCCTGTTCAACGATCTCGTCGCCGGCCACCCGCTCGGCCAGTCGATGGCGACCTGGACGATCCTGTTCCTGGCCTGCGACTATATCGACAGCCGGCTCGGCTTTCGGGACTATTGGATGGACTGGATCATCGCCGCCTGCGCGATCGCCTTCTATATCGCTGCAGCCTGGTACATCGGTCTGTTGATGGGCGCGTCGATTCCTTTCACGGTCATGCTTCCGCAGCTTGCGGTCTCGATCCTGGTCTATCCGTTTGTCGCGCGGATCATCCTCGCGCTCGACCGGTGGCGCCTCGCCAGGTGAGGAGCGCATGAACCGCCGCGGCGTCCCCCTCGTCACCGAAAACGCCCAGGGCTACACCTTCTCCAGGCGCGCCTTCCTGCTCGGCGCGGGCCAATGGGGGATCGCGGCGCTCCTGGCGGGCCGGATGGGCTATATCGCGATCAGCGAGAATGAGCGCTACGCCTCGATGGCGGAGGAGAACCGCATCCACATGCGGCTGCTGCCGCCGCGGCGCGGCTGGATCCTCGATCGCAACGACATCCCGATGGCGGTCAACCGCTCCGACTTCCGCGTCGATCTGATCCCCGACCAGCTCGAGGATCCCGAGCGGGTGATCGCCGAGCTCGCCAACATCCTCGAGCTTCCGCCCGAGGAGGTCGACCGGATCCGCCGCGAGCTCGGCCAGGCTGCCGGCTTCCAGCCGGTGCCGGTGGCCGAGAGCCTGACCTTCGAGAAATATGCGGCGGTCACGCTGCGCCAGCCGGAGCTTCCCGGCGTGTCGCCGCTCCGGGCCTTCTCGCGTTTCTATCCCGAAGGCGCGGCGGTCGGCCATCTGATCGGCTATGTCGGCACGCCCAATCGCGAGGAATATGAGGCGGAGAACCGTAACCGCCTGCTCGTCACGCCGGGCTTCAAGGTCGGCAAGGAAGGCCTCGAGAAGGTAATGGAGCAGCGCCTGCGCGGCCGCCCCGGCGCTGCCCGGGTCGAGGTCACCGCGCGCGGCCGGCTGGTCCGCGAGCTCCAGACCCAATCCGACGTCGCCGGCGCGCCGCTCCATACGACGATCGACGCCGGCCTGCAGAGCTTCGCCGCGCGCCGGCTCGGCGACGAATCCGGCGCCTGCGTGGTGATGGACTGCCGCAACGGCGATTTGCTGGCCTTCGCCTCGATGCCGGCCTACGACCCGAACAATTTCGCCGACGGCATCAGCCGCTCCGAATGGGCGATGTTCTCGCAGGACGAGCGCCAGCCGCTGCGCAACAAGATCCTCAATTCGCTCTACCCGCCCGGATCGACGATCAAGCCGATGGTCGCGATGGCCCTGCTCCAGCACGGCATCGATCCGGACGAGCGCGTCAACTGCCCGGGCGGCTACCAGCTCGGCAACCGCTTCTTCCGCTGCCTCGGCCGCCACGGGTCGATGAACATGCACACGGCGATCGCGCGCAGCTGCAACACCTATTTCTACGCGATGGGCCGGCGCATCGGCTACGACCGGATCGCGCCGGTCGCGCGCGAGCTCGGCCTCGGCCAGCGCTTCGACCTGCCGGTCGTCTCGCAGAGTTACGGTACCGTCCCAGACAGCCAGTGGAAGCGCCAGCGCTACGAGCGCAACCCGCGGTCGATCGAGCGGCCGGACTGGACCGAATCGGACACGCTCAACGCCTCGATCGGCCAGGGCTTCCTGATCCTCAATCCGATGCAATTAGGTGTGATGGCGGCGTGCATCGCGTCGGGCCGCAAGATCCGGCCGCGGCTGATCCGCGGCGAAGGGCCGCAGCCCACCCCCCTTCCCTATGCCCCCGACCATTTCGAGACGGTAAGAAGCGGCATGTGGGAGGTGGTGAACGGCCACGGCACGGCAGGGGCGAGCCGTTTGCCCTTCCCGAACCTGCACATGGCCGGCAAGACCGGCACGGCTCAGGTGCGCCGGATCGCAGGCTCGCAGCGCGGCCAGAGCGGCGAATGGCGCTATCGCGACCACGGCCTCTTCGTCTTCTTCGCGCCGACCGAGCAGCCGCTCTATGCCGGCGCGGTCGTGATCGAGCACGGTCTCGGCGGTGCCCGCGCGGCTGCGCCGGTGGCCAAGGATGTCCTCACCTATCTGTTCGACAAGGATCTCGCGATGCAGTCGCTGACCGCGCTCGAGCAGCAATGGGGCGGCACGCTGGCCGAGCGCATGGCGCGCCGCGCCGAGGCCTGGACCACGGCGCATCGGGCCGCGGAGGGCGGCGCCTGATGCCGCTCTCCTTCGTCCCGGCACCGATCGCCCAGCTTCCCTGGCGGATGCTGTGGGTGGTGATCGCGCTCGCCGGGATCGGCGTGCTGGCCCTCTATTCGGTCGCCGACGGCAATTTCTGGCGCTACGCGGCGCCGCATTCGATCCGCTTCGCCGTCTTTCTCGGCCTCGCCCTCTTCCTCTCCTATTTCCGCCCGCGGACCTTCCACGATCTCGCTTTGGCGGCCTATGCGGGCGGGATCCTGCTGCTGATCCTGACGCTCGGCCTCGGGGCAGTCCGCGGCGGTGCGCGAAGCTGGCTTGAGCTCGGGTTCATCCGGATCCAGCCGTCCGAGCTGATGAAGCCGATCATCGTGCTCGTCCTCGCCCGCTTCTACGCGCACATCCCGCCGCGCGAGCTTCGCAACTGGTCGGCGATCTGGCCGGTCGGCGCGGTGATCGGCCCGCCGCTTCTGCTCATCCTGCTCCAGCCGGATCTCGGCACGGCGATGCTGATCATCCTCAACAGCGTCTGCCTCATGTTCCTGGCGGGCCTGCCGCTGCGGCTCTTCATCGGCTCGGGCCTCGCCATTGCCGCCGCGATCCCGCTCGTGTTCAACTTCCTGCTGCTGCCCCACCAGCAGCAGCGCGTGCTGATCTTCCTCGATCCGGAGCAGGACCCGCTCGGCGCCGGCTACCATCTCAGCCAGTCGAAGATCGCGATCGGATCGGGCGGCCTGTTCGGCAAGGGCATGCTGAACGGAACGCAAGCGAGCGGCGATTTCCTGCCCGAGCCGCACACCGACTTCATCTTCTCGGCCATCGCCGAGGAATGGGGGCTCGCCGGCGGCCTCGTCATCATCCTCCTGCTCTTCCTGCTGCTGCGCTGGGGCATGAAGGTGGCGCTCGACGCCAAGGACCGGTTCGAGCGGCTCGCCGCGGCGGGCATGACGCTCACCATCTTCTTCTACGTGGCGATCAACCTGATGATGGTGATGGGGCTTGCGCCCGTCGTCGGAATCCCGCTTCCGCTCATCTCCTATGGCGGCTCGGCGATGCTGACGACGATGATCTGCCTTGGCATCCTGATGGCGATCGACCGCAACACCCGGCAGGACAAAAGGACCGGCCGCTAGCGACCGTGAAAAAGCTGCGCGAACGCCGCACTGCAGCATTGCAATCCGCCGCGGGCCCCACTAGATGGCGCCTCTGCCCACCCGGCACGGACGCATAGCTCAGTTGGTAGAGCAGCTGACTCTTAATCAGCGGGTCCTAGGTTCGAGCCCTAGTGCGTCCACCACCTTCTCCAGCATTTAGCCTCCCTCCCTCTCTGATTGAATTCAGAGGGGCTCCGGCTCGGCGGAGCCCCTCATCCCTTAGAAGGCGTTGGCGATCACAGCGGCGACGATGCCGCTGGCGATGCCGACCAGGAGCGCGTCGTTGCCCGATTGGACCCAATGCTGGCCGCGCGCGGGATTGCGAAAGCCGTAGGTGCGGGGATTGCGGATCTCGCGGTAGCTGCGCGCCTGGCGCTGGTCGAACCGGTCTCCTCTGCGGAAGTCGCGATAGCTCGCCTGCTGGCTCCGGCGGTGCTGGTCCTGGCGGACCTGCTGGCGACCCCGGTCGTCCTGCCGCTCGATCCGACCGCGGCCATCGTTGCCCTGATAGGGCGCGGCCATCGCCGTGCCGGAGAACAAAGTGGACGCCGCAACCGCGCCAATCAGAAACTTCCTCATCGTCTTTCTCCTTCGTGTCCGAACGCCTTCGCATCGGCGTTGAGGAGAAGATGCCGCCGGCTTGTCGCACAGCTATCGCGGGGGACGGCGAAAATGGTCGCAAATTGTATCGCGCCCGCCTGATACAAATTGCGACACATTCGGGCGCCGCCCGACATTCTTGGAAGACAGAAGCAGGCGACCTTCCGGACACGCCGACACAGGCGGACGTGAAGGAGATCCAAGATGACCAAGAACAAGAAGATCTGGCTGGGCGCAGGCGGCGGCGTCGCCTTGCTTGCTGCGGCGGCCGCGCTCGCGGCAAGTGGGCATGGCGGGCATCGCGGCGGCGGCCCGGCGGACGTCAACCGGGACGGCCTGGTGATCTCGGCCGAGATCGACCAGACGGCACGGCAGGCGTTCACCGCCTATGACGTCAACGGCGACGGCCGTCTTGTCGGCGCGGAGCTGGCACTGATGCACGAGGGCCGCGAGGGCCGCGAG
>JAEWCW010000043.1 GCA_023390415.1 Pseudomonadota bacterium
GCGAGGGGCTGCGCGCTGCGGGTGCCGTAGGGCGAGCGGGCGCCGGCTCGGCCGTGTTGGTGGTCGGCGCCGGGGCGACCGGTTGGGGCTGGGCCGGCGGCGTCCGCCGCTCGCCCGGAAGCTGGAAATCGCGGATCTGCGGCGGGCCGAGGACAGTGTTGCCCTCCTGGCCGCGCACGGGCGCAAGCGGCGCCGCAATGGCCGCCGCGCCGAGCAAAAGGACCGACAGTCTCCGACTGGAAATCAACATCTTAAGCTTGTTCCCCACTCCCGCGGGCGCTTTACGCGCGGAGCGCCCATAGAGTCTAGCGAGGCCGCGTCAACCGGGGATGAACGGCGCCGCTGCTGCGTCCAAGCGCCGGCGCTCCGGGATGGGGCGATGCGCGGGTGCGACGAAGCGCCAAGTGATTGAGACGCATGGGGCTAGGATCGCCGCGCCCCGGCGGCTAACGCCCGCCGCTGAAGGAGTATCGATGCGCAAACTGGGGATGATCGGCGGTCTAAGCTGGGTTTCGACCGCCCTCTATTACGAACAGATCAACAAGGGCGTGAACCGGCGCCTCGGCGGGGTCGCTTCGGCGCCTCTGGTGATCGAGAGCGTGGATTTCGGCCGCTTCAGCGCGCTTCAGCAGGCCGGCGAATGGAGCGAGGTCGCGACCCTGCTCGCCGAGGCGGCGAAGCGGCTCGAGGGCGCGGGCGCGACCGCGCTCGTGCTCGCCAGCAACACCGCGCACAAGGTGTTCGATGACGTGGCAGCCGCCACGGACGTCCCGATCCTCCACATCGCCGACGCCACCGCGGCGCGTCTCGCCGCGGACGGGGTCAAGCGCGCCGGCCTGATCGGCACGCGCTGGACGATGGCCGACGACACGTTCAAGGCGCGGCTCGCGGCCCAGGGAACCGAGGTCTCGATCCCGGGGCCGGGCATCGCCGAGGAGATCGACCGGATCATCTTCGACGAGCTCGTCCGCGGCACCGTCAGCCGGGTCTCCCAGCGGACCTTGAAGACCTGCCTCACCGTGCTGGGCCAGGCGCGCAATCAGGCGGTGATCCTCGGCTGCACGGAACTCGTGATGCTGGTTGATCCGGGCGCCAACGTGCTTCCCGTCTACGACACGACCGCAATCCACGCGGCGGCGGCGGTCGGGTGGATCCTGGGCGAAGAAGCCGGCGCGGCCTGACTTCGCGCCGAAACGGACTCCGCTTCGGAGCATAAGAAGGCAGCCAAACCCGCCTTCGGGCCTGCTCGCGCATTGACGCGCCGCGAGGCGGAGTGTCATCTGGCGCGGTGCCATGGGGGGCGAGGATGGCGCCTGGCGAGCTTGAGGAAATTGCGTATCGGGCCGAGCGGCGCGCCTTGCTGTTCGGCGACGGCGAGGCTGCGCGCGCACGGGCGCGGCGATCGCTGCTGAGCGCGGGCGCGGGCGTGGCCTATGAGGGCGCGATCGAGGGCGGCGCCGAGCGGATCGAGGCGCAGGGCCATGCCGATCTCGTCCTGGTCGAGGTGGACGGCGAGGCGCCGGGGCTTGTGCCCCTGCTCGACCGGATCGAGGCGGATCTCGCCGACGGGCGCTACCGCGCGGTGATCGCCACCCCAGACGCTTTGATCGACCTGGTGACGGCGCGGATCGCCCACCGCGACGCCGAGATCCTGTGCCGCGCGAAGGAGATCGAGCGGGTCGCGACGATCGCGCTCGCCTGCCTGACCCCGCGGCTTCGCCTCCACGACAGCCGCCAGGACAATCAGGCCGTGCTCCAGCAGCTGAGCGACGAGGTGGCGCGGATCGCGGGCATGCTCTCGGCGCTCGCCGAGGAGGACGGCGGCGGCGAGACAGTGGTTGCAGAGACCGAGGACGGGTCGCCGATCGATGCGGTGATGATCCGGTCCATCATCCGGGCGCGGCGGCTTCGCGACCGCTTCTTCCGCGGCGGCCTGTTCGCCGACCCCGCCTGGGACATGCTTCTCGACCTGATGGCCGCGCGGCTCGAGCGCAACCGGGTCGCGGTCTCGAGCCTCTGCATCGCCGCGGCGGTCCCGCCGACCACGGCCTTGCGCTGGATCAAGGCGCTGACCGAGAAGGGGCTGTTCGTGCGCAGCGCCGATCCCGCCGACGGCCGCCGGGTCTATATCGAGCTCTCCGACGAGGCGGCGCGGGCGCTCACCGCCTACCTCCGCGCAGCGCAGCGGATCGCGCCGGTGGGCCTGTGACCTTGCCCTCGCCGCGGCGCGGTGGCAGGGAGCGGCGCGCGCCGGGCGGTTAGCTCAGCTGGTAGAGCATCTCGTTTACACCGAGAGGGTCGGCGGTTCGAGCCCGTCACCGCCCACCACGCGCCGCGCCATTGGCCTCGCCGCGGCCCTCTGCTAGGGCGCGCGCACCTTCCCGCCATTCGCGAAATCCACGAAAATCATGACCGACCTCAGCCGAATCCGCAATTTCTCGATCATCGCCCATATCGATCATGGCAAATCGACCCTCGCCGACCGGCTGATCCAGCGGACCGGCGGGCTCAGCGAACGCGAGATGTCGAGCCAAGTCCTTGATAACATGGACATTGAGAAGGAGCGCGGGATCACGATCAAGGCCCAGACCGTGCGCCTCGACTATCGAGCGAAGGACGGCAAGGACTATGTCCTCAACCTGATGGACACGCCGGGGCACGTGGACTTCGCCTATGAGGTCAGCCGGAGCCTGGCGGCGTGCGAGGGCGCGCTTCTGGTCGTCGACGCGGCGCAGGGCGTGGAAGCGCAGACTCTCGCCAACGTCTATCAATCGATCGAGCACGACCACGAGATCGTGCCGGTGATCAACAAGGTCGACCTGCCCTCGGCCGAGCCGGACAAGGTGCGCAAGGAAATCGAGGACATTGTCGGCCTGCCCGCGGATGACGCGGTGCTGACCAGCGCCAAGACCGGCATCGGAATCGACGAGGTCCTGGAAGCGATCGTCACGCGGATCCCGCCGCCCAAGGGCGACCGCGACGCGCCGCTGAAGGCGATGCTGGTCGACAGCTGGTACGACCCCTATCTGGGCGTCGTCATCCTGATCCGCGTCGTCGACGGCGCGATCAGGAAGGGCCAGCAGATCAAGTTCATGCAGGCCGGCACCGTCCACCTGGTCGACCGCGTCGGCGCCTTCCGCCCGAAGATCGAGCAGCTCCCGGAGCTCGGCCCGGGCGAGGTCGGCTTCATCACCGCCCAGATCAAGGACATTTCCGAAACGCGCGTGGGCGACACGATCACCGACGCCAAGCGCGCCGCGGACTCGCCGCTGCCGGGCTTCAAGGAGGTCCAGCCGGTCGTCTTCTGCGGCCTGTTCCCGGTCGACGCCGCCGACTTCGAGAAGCTCCGCGACTCGATCTCCAAGCTCCGCCTCAACGACGCCTCGTTCAGCTTCGAGATGGAGACCAGCGCCGCGCTCGGCTTCGGCTTCCGCTGCGGCTTCCTCGGCCTCCTCCACCTCGAGATCATCCAGGAGCGGCTGACCCGCGAATATGACCTGGACCTGATCACCACCGCGCCGAGCGTCGTCTACCGCGTGCACCTCTCATCCGGCCCTTCGACAGGCTCAGGACAGGCTTACAAGGAGCTGCACAACCCGGCCGACATGCCCGATCCCAATTTCATCGAGATGATCGAGGAGCCGTGGATCGAGGCGACCGTCTACGTGCCCGACGAATATCTGGGACCCATCCTCAAGCTCTGCCAGGACCGGCGCGGCATCCAGAAGAACCTCACCTATGTCGCCGGGCGCGCCCAGCTCACCTACGAGCTGCCGCTGAACGAGGTCGTGTTCGACTTCTACGACCGGCTGAAGTCGATCAGCCGCGGCTATGCGAGCTTCGACTATCACCAGATCGGGCATCGGGAAGGGGATCTCGTCAAGATGAGCATCCTGGTCAACGGCGAGCCGGTCGACGCCCTCAGCATGATCGTCCACCGCGGCACGGCGGAGACGCGCGGGCGCGGCATGTGCGAGCGGCTGAAGGACCTCATTCCGCGGCATCTCTTCAAGATCCCGATCCAGGCGGCCATCGGCGGCAAGGTGATCGCGCGCGAGACGATTGCGGCGCTGCGCAAGGATGTGACCGCCAAATGCTATGGCGGCGATATTTCGCGGAAGAAGAAGCTGCTTGAGAAGCAGAAAGAGGGCAAAAAGAGGATGCGGGAATATGGGTCCGTTAGCATTCCGCAGGAGGCCTTCATCGCGGCGTTGCGCATGGGCGAGGAGTGAGTTTTAACATTGCGTAGATGGAGGGACGCGTAGCTGCGCTGCTAAAACGGGACGATGGTCCAGAAATTTATTTTTTCTCCCGTCTGCTCAGCAACGCGTGCCAGTCGATCCCTCCCACTTTGCCGCTCTTCCACAAGCATGTGAGAGATTGCGTCGGCACGTTATACCTCGATGCAAGAAGCATAGCTCGGTTCCCGTACCCCAATGCTCGCGACTGGACTTTATCCTCGGCTTTGCCCTCATTTCGCAGCAGTTCTTCACCGACCTCTCTGCACTTGTCACGGAAGCGAATAACGACCTCTCGATCAAAGCCATTGAGACAGTTCTCGAAGGCAAATGGGATGTTGTCCTCGCAAATCTCCGTATATACGGTTGCGTCGAGCCCAGCCGTCTGAGCCGCCGTTCTAAGGGCCCCCACGCCATCGTCCCAACCAGCTAAGAACGCGAAGCCGACTGGTCTATCTCGCAGGTACCGTTGCTCCTCTTTCCTGAATGGTAACCGCTTCTCTTGCAGTCCAGGCTGTGTGAGCTCTGGCATCTCGAACCACGTCCCAACGATGTCGGTGGCTTGACCACCCGACCCGATGAAATCATCGAGAAACACTATCGGAGCATCGTAGCCCCGGCTGCACGCCTCTTCTACTGTGGCAGTTCGCGGGAAAATCTCTTCCAGATCGCGGGATAGATAAGCTTGGATCGCCGAGCTATCCTTGTACCCACCCAGTACCGAGATCGTAGCTCCTTGGAACTGAGGATTTTGCTCCGCGAAAGAGGCCAGCGCACGCCGCGTGTCCTCTCGACCTAGAATTCGCAAGCTTTCAAGCAACGCCATGGCGCACTCAATGAATTCGTCACCACGGAATTGTGACAACCAATGTTCAACCCGCGCAGTCAGCGCCGCAGGCCGACGCTGCCCGGGAGGCGTGCTCGGCTCATCGAACAATTCTATCTTACCGGCGGCTTGCTCGATGCGGAGACTGGCGTCGCCTCGGGTGAGGCGCAGCGGCGTAGGCCTGATATCCAACTCAACACCTTCGTACCAACCGGTACCCTCCAAATGCCGCTTTAGCGCTGCAACATCCGCGGCATTCTGCTTGCTGAGATCGAGCGCTGTCGCCGGCAGCACCACATCATATTGCTCACGTATTAATCGCTCAGCCGCGACATATATTGCGGCCGAGCACTCTCGCGGGCAGAAGATGAGAGCCGCCGCCGCGGAAAAATCGTACGCGTTCGCCCAGGCAGGCTGGCTAACACCGCTAAGATCCCGATATGGTACAGGTTTGCCGCCTTGGAATATAAAGGCACGGTCTATCTCGGTACCACCAGAGAGTGGCGGCTTGGCCGATATCGCCACACTGTAGGGTAGAAGCTGTGGGTCAAAACGATGGAGGCAATCGGGGAACATCTCTACCAGAGAGCCAACAACACCCAATAGGTCCGTCTTGAACGCCTTCACTTTTGCGGGGTTGTTCAGATCCTGAACAAGATCGCTCAGCCCTCTTTGTTGCCTCGTATCTTCTCCCCAGGGGTCAGCAGGGTAGCGCGATCGAATCGAGAGGGAGGTAACGTAAAGGTCCCTATTTCTGAGTCTTTGAATCACATCTGTGACGAAGAGGGCGAGCGCCTTGGGCGGGCGTCCAATTCCAGCGGCAGCAAGGATCGATGCACCGGTGGCCCATAAGAGCTGATCGTCGGCAAATTCGTAACAGAGCTGCAGAAGCTTCTCGGGCGTGCCACCTTCGGAAGCTCCTAACGCGTCCAAGAGTGCCTCTACCATCGCCTCCGCGGCGAGCACCTTCTTATGCCTATAGATCTTCGAGAATAGAAGGACACGCGCCAAATGCAGCTCATCGAGAATGGCCGCGCCGGACCACTTCAATCCGAAAAGGTAGTGTGAAGTCTCTTGACTCGATACCGCTTTTGCCAGACCGGCTGGTAAGGCGCCGGTCAACACGCGCTCCACCGCGATTTTCTGCGTCAGCCTCGATATGTCTAACATCGGCGGTATGCCTGCCAACCTAGCATCTCGAACATAGTAGTCGAGTTTATCAGCGTCGAAAGGACCTGTTATGATCTCGTGCAGCAGCGGCACTTGATCATCGATTATCATCCCTATTATCGCTGATTGCACTTTCTGCGAAACTTGCTCTGCGTTGGGACGGGACCCCATTGCGAATCGGAGGGGCTGTCCAAGTTTATCGAGGGCGACATCAAGCAGATCGATAAAAGCCGGGGAACCGACAATAAAATAAGCGATAACTTCGCTAAGCTGGACCTTCTCCAGTCCGCGCTGTTTTGCGAATTCCGCGAGCGCCAAGCGCAAATCAGGCCGCTTTACAAGTGCATGCTCTGACACGTGCGAAAAGACACCGTGTCCAATGTCATGGACAAGCGCACATAACCGAACAAGTCCCGCCTTATTTGCATCTATAGGTGCCGCGGCTGGATCAACCCCGGACGCCTGGTTTATAGCCGCAATTAGCTGCTGGGCTTGGTAAAGAACGCCTAATGTGTGCTCGAAACGTGCGTGAGTAGCCCCTGGATATATCCAGTGAACGACCCCCAACTGGCGGATAAATCTGAGCCTCTGGACGATTGGGCTGTCAAGAATGACGACCTCAAGGGGCTGGAGCTTTACCGTGCCCCAGATGGCGTCGTTAACTTCCTTCGGAGCGACCGAAACCCTATCGGTCACGCGTATTCTGTCGGTGTATTTTGCTAGCCGCGCGGCAGCGAACTGCTCAGAAAAAGTCCTAAGCCGCTCAAGAAGGGGAAGCTCCGACAGCTGATCCTTCAAGGGCAGCCTCTCCACTCAAGAAGTGTCGTTCTACGACATCCTCAAAAAATCGCTTAGGCAAGAGGGATCGACGGAGCACATGCTCGGCGTCGCTCGGGGTCACCTTAAGCTCAATGGTCTTAAAGCTGGGATTGTTGATAGAAACAACCCCTCTCTCACGAATAGCGTACAGCGTCTCACGCAACGTACTCGAATCCCCGTGATATGGATTCGTGACAAGCGAGAAGTCTGGACACACTTGCAACTCCTCACTTCTGGCCAAGAGATCCTCGTAGGCCGCTTCAAAGCGGCCATCCGTCATGGTGTCGGCCAAGGTGAGTTGCTTTACCTCGTGGAGGGCGAGTTGACACAGCAGCCCGGTGACGAACTCGTCCGAGGTTACGATTCCGCGCTCTTCCTCTAGGCTATCCATCACTTCCTCAGTTGCCTCGAAGGCGTTCGCTTCGGCGGCGGAGCCAGGCCAACATGCGCGAGCAACGGCCAACAGCTCAACGCGCGGCGAAGGTGTTGTCTTCTCACTTTGGCGGGGACGACAGTCAGCCTGTCGAGTTCCGAAGCCTTGCCGAGTATCTTCGAGTCCGCGCGCAGCCTGCCGTGCCCATAATCCGTCCCCATCGCCTATGAGCCCGAGGGCGAGATGTCGCTTCTACTCGGGCGCAGCATCCTCCCATAACTAACGGAGTCTGGCAATAGATTAAGATGCCAGGATCGAACTTTTTGCGCGGGTTCGGCGTTCAAAGTGAACGTGCCCCGCACCTCTAATTGAGCACTCGAATAACCCCTGCGCTCGCATGATTTTGCTGAAGCGGGTTTATTAAAGACGACGCCGGCATGATCGCAGCAGCAGGTGAACTCGGCATCATAGACGCAGCTTGTTCATGGAAGTTCCGGTGGGCTGAGCGAAACTTTCCAAGACAATCTACTAGAGCCCGGTGATGAGTCTGCCGGCCCTCACCTCCTCCGCGCGCGCCTCACCGCCTCAGCCTCGGCCGCTATGCGCCTGTCCGCGGCGACCGCTTGGCGGGCGCGGGCTTCGGCTTCGGCGTCCGGGGGCGTGAAGGGGGGCTTGGGGGAGCGCGCCTTGTAGGGGCGCTTGGGGTTCGGGGTTGGCGGTTCGGGGTCGGGCCCCTCGACGGGCTTGGAACGGGCTTCAGGGGTCGTCACGAGGGCGGCCTCGTGACTCGTCGGTCCTGTCGACCTATAGGTCGCAGGCCGTCCGGGCCGGGCCGGCTCTTCGTCGATGATGCGGCGCCGCTGTCCCGTCGGCGCTCATCGGCTCGGCGGCCCTTGCTGCAGCCAGCCCACGACCTCCTCCGCCAGCGTCACCCGTTTGTCGGCGAAGCTATGATCGGTTTCGAGCTCCACGACTTGGACCCGGGCCCCGGGCGCGGCGCGGATCGTGCCGGCGAGGGCGCGGATCTCTTCCGCATTGCCGTCCGTGGCGGAGATTGTGAGGATCGGCAGCCGGGCGAGCGCCGGGGCGTGGGCAGCGAGCTGCCACTCGTCGCCGCTCCGGACGAGCTCCTGATACAGGTCGTCGGCGGTCACCGGGCCGAGCGCGTGGCCGAGATCGTCGAGCGCTGCGACGAAGGCGGCGCGGCCCTGCTCGCCGCCCGCGCGCACGGCTGCGGCATCGCGGCCGATATTCCAGGCGTCGAGCAGGACGATTCCGGCGAGCGGCGGCGACACGCAGGGCGAGCGGGCGATGCGCGCGCCTTCGATCCTCGGCGCTGTGGCGGGCCTAGCAGAAGCGGATTCCGCGCAACCGAGACGATCGCGTGCCGCGACGTGCGCCGCAATGTAGCCGCCCATCGAATGGCCGGCGATCACGATCCGGCCGGGATCGACGCCATAGTCCAACTGCGCCTGCGGGGAGCGCAGGAAGCCGAGCGCGGCCATCGCGTCCTCGATCGCATGCTGGATCGAGAAACTGCCTTCGCTGCCCCAGGCGCCGCGATAGGTGAAGGTCAGCACGTTCCAGCCGGCGCGGCGCACCGCCTGCGCCAGATCGAGGTTGCGCTCGTTGCCGGGGAGGCCGTGGAGCAGGATCATGGTCGGCTTCGGCCCCTCGCCGGCGGCGAGCAGGAAAAGCGCGTTCATCTCCGCAAATCGCCCGAGAGCGGGCACGACCGGGCCGGACGGAATGACGAGCTGGCGGTTGCGCGCCGGATGGGCGACGTCGCGCGGGGGATCGGAGATTGCGGGGGAAGCGGCGGCCGAGGGCTCGGCGGCGGGTGCGCCGTGGACGGCGGCCGGCGCTGCGTGGACGGCGAGGAGCAGCAAGACGAGCGTGGTCAATGACTTCATGAGGGCCCCCTTTCCGCCACGCTAGCAGGAAAACGCGTTGCCGCCAGCGCCGGTATGAGGCCCCTCCGTGCGCCAGGAGCGGCGACCGGCTTGTTCTCGGCGCTTCTCGCGATAGTCTTCCGCCATGACCGACGCGCCTCAGCCCGAAGCCCCTCGCCCCAACCCGAACGGCTGCGGAATCTATGCGGCGATCACCTTCTTCCTGCTCCTCGCGCTTCCGGTTCTCGCCTTCGTCGGGATGCGGGCCGGGGCCTGCGAGGGCGGGCCGTGCCATCCGGAGCGGGTGGTGAACACGGGGACGGCGATGGCCTGGCTGGCAGCGGTCGCGGTGCTGGTCGGGGTGATCGTGCGGGCGATGGTGGCGCGGCGGGGCGCGCCCGGGGCGCCCTGGTGGGCTTATGTGCTGGTCGCGGCGGTGGTGGTGCTGGGGTTCGTGTTCGTGATGGGGTGAGGCGTCGAGGTTAGGCGCGGGGGCGGCCCCGCGCCGTCGGTCCTGTCGCCCTTTCAGGGCGCAGGCCGTCCGGCGCTTCGCGTCTCTCGACCAAGTCGAAGCGGCTCTTCGCGCCGTCCGCCTTGCTCTCGGCGCTTCGCGCACGGCGCGCTTTCGCTGGAAAAACTGCGTCTTTTCAACACAGCTTGGCTTATTTTGACGGAGAGGGAACAAATTTCGCTTGCGCGAAGGGGGATCAGGGCGCCTATAGACGCTCCGGAGATACGCACCTATTGAACCCGTTTCGCAATTTGCGGACGGCGCGCCCGGAATGCCTGAGACCAACAAACTGGGCTGCGCACAGCCGCCATCGGAAAGCCGTCACAAAATATGAGCCTCAACGATCCCGTCAGGAACGACATCAACATCGCCATCGTCGGCGTGGGCAACTGCGCAAGCTCGCTCATCCAGGGCATCGCCTATTACCAGAATGGCGGCGCCAACGAGCAGATCGGGCTGATGCACTGGGACCTCGGCGGCTACCGCCCGAAGGACATCAAGGTCGTCGCGGCCTGGGACATCGACCGGCGCAAGGTCGGCACCGACGTCGCCGAGGCGATCTTCGCAAAGCCCAATTGCACGCAGGTCTTCTGCGACCATGTGCCCGCGAGCGGCGTCAAGGTCGAGATGGGCCGGACGCTGGACGGCTATTCCGAGCATATGGCGGAGAGCCGGGACGATCGCACCTTCCTCCCCGCCGACGCCCCGCAGCCGGAGAAGGCCGACATCGTCCGCCGCCTCAAGGAGACCGGCACGGACGTGCTGCTCAACTACCTTCCGGTGGGCAGCCAGGAGGCGACCGAATTCTACGCCGAATGCGCGCTCGAGGCGGGCGTCGCCTTCGTCAACAACATCCCGGTGTTCATCGCGTCCGACCAGGCCTGGGCCGAGCGCTTCCGCGCCGCGGGCGTGCCGATCATCGGCGACGACATCAAGGCGCAGCTCGGCGCGACCATCGTCCACCGCGTGCTCACCGACCTGTTCGCCAAGCGCGGAGTCAAGCTCGACCGGACCTACCAGCTCAACACCGGCGGCAATACCGACTTCCTCAACATGTCGAACCGGAAGCGCCTCGCCTCCAAGAAGGTCTCCAAGACCGAGGCGGTGCAGTCGGTCACCGATCACCGGCTCGACGACGAGAACATCCATATCGGCCCCAGCGACTATGTGCCGTGGCAGAACGACAACAAGGTCTGCTTCCTGCGGATGGAAGGCCGGATGTTCGGCGACGTTCCCCTGAACCTTGAGCTCCGCCTCTCGGTCGAGGACAGCCCGAACTCGGCGGGCGTCGCGATCGACATGATCCGCTGCGCCAAGATCGCCAAGGACCGCGGCATCGGCGGCCCGATCCACCCGGCCTCGGCCTATTTCTGCAAGCACCCGCCGATCCAGACGACGGACGACGAGGCCTTCACGGCGCTCGAGCAGTTCATCCACGGCTAAGCGGCAGCG
>JAEWCW010000060.1 GCA_023390415.1 Pseudomonadota bacterium
ACCCGCGCCGAGCAGCGCTCGGGCCTGATCCAGAGCCTCGCCGAGGGCCAGGTGGTCGACGGAGTCGTCAAGAACATCACCGATTACGGCGCCTTCGTCGATCTCGGCGGGATCGACGGCCTGCTCCACGTCACCGACATCAGCTACAAGCGCGTCAACCACCCGAGCGAGGTGATCAACATCGGCGACACCGTCCGGGTCCAGATCATCCGCATCAACCGCGAGACCCAGCGCATCAGCCTCGGCATGAAGCAGCTCGAGAGCGATCCGTGGGAGGGCGCGAGCGCCAAGTACCCGGTCGACGGCGTGTTCAAGGGCCGCGTGACCAACATCACCGAATATGGCGCCTTCGTCGAGCTCGAGCCGGGCATCGAGGGCCTGGTCCACGTCTCCGAGATGAGCTGGACCAAGAAGAACGTCCACCCGGGCAAGATCGTCTCCACCTCGCAGGAGGTCGACGTGTCGGTGCTCGAGGTCGATGAGGAGAAGCGTCGCATCTCGCTCGGTCTCAAGCAGGCCCAGGCCAATCCGTGGGCGGCATTCGCCGAGACCCACCCGGTCGGCACCGAGGTCGAGGGCGAGGTCAAGAACGCCACCGAGTTCGGCCTGTTCGTCGGTCTCGACGGCGACGTCGACGGCATGGTCCATATGTCGGACATCGCCTGGGGCGTCACCGGCGAGGAGGCGCTTGCGCTTCACCGTAAGGGTGAGACCGTCAAGGCGGTCGTGCTCGACGTCGATGTCGAGAAGGAGCGCATCTCGCTCGGCATGAAGCAGCTCGAGCGCGGCGGTGTCGCCAAGGGCGGCGGCGGCGGCCTCGGCAAGAACGACGTCGTCACCGTCACCGTGCTCGAAGTCCGCGACGGCGGCCTCGAGGTTCAGGCCGGCGACGACGGCGCCACCGGCTTCCTGAAGCGCACCGATCTCGGCCGCGACCGCGACGAGCAGCGTCCGGAGCGTTTCCAGGTCGGCCAGAAGTTCGACGCGATGGTGATCGGCTTCGATCGCTCGAAGAAGCCGAACTTCTCGGTGAAGGCGCTCCAGATCGCAGAGGAGAAGCAGGCGGTCGCCCAGTACGGCTCGTCCGACAGCGGCGCCTCGCTTGGCGACATCCTTGGCGAGGCCCTGAAGCAGAAGGCCAAGGACTGACGAAATCGGCGGGCGTCCATTGCGGGCGCCCGCTATTCGTTACGCCAGCGCAACGTCGGGATAGCTGTTGATTCCCAATCTGTTTGCGTGCAGGTTGATCGAAATCAGCCGTCTTGGGGAGGACGGCGTCTCCACAGGCGTAAGCCACGAGAACCTTCGAAGGGGGGAGCCGTGATCCGTTCCGAACTCGTCCAGAAGCTTTGCGACGACCATCCCGATCTCACGCAGAAGGAGATCGAGCGTGTGGTCTCGGCCTTCTTCGATTCGATCACGGACCAGTTGAAGAAGGGCGGCCGCGTGGAGCTTCGCGGATTCGGCGCCTTCTCCACCCGCGGCCGCGACGCCCGCAAGGGCCGCAACCCGCGCACCGGCGAGCCGGTCGACGTCTCCGCCAAGCGCGTGCCCTATTTCAAGCCGGGCAAGGAAATGCGCGAGCGCCTGAACCTCAGCGCCTCGGCGCCCGACGCCGAGTAAGCCGGTCCGGCGGCCGGGCCGTCGGTCACTTCACGACGATCCGCGACATTGCGCCGATGGCGCACGGCGCTTCCGCGCCGCCCGCTAAGCTGGCATGAACGCATCCGTG
The DNA here is from genome assembly GCA_023390415.1 of Pseudomonadota bacterium. GTDB lineage: Bacteria > Pseudomonadota > Alphaproteobacteria > Sphingomonadales > Sphingomonadaceae > Allosphingosinicella. Next base: position 1,733 of record JAEWCW010000060.1, read on the forward strand.
CGGACGTGGCGGAACCGGTAGACGCCGGAGACTTAAAATCTTCTGCCCCACGGGGCGTGCGGGTTCGAGTCCCGCCGTCCGCACCAGCCCATGATCATCAAGCGAACGGCGCGATGGTCCAGGGCCCGATTCTTCGGTGGAGATTCGGGAACGCCGGCAGACACCCGATCCTTCTCTCAAGCGCTCCGGTCTTCCACTCTCCAGAATGACCGTCAGAGCCGTTCATCTCCCGCCGCACGCTGTTGACTTGCCTCACCCCCCTTCCTAAAGGGGCGGCGCCTTGGCGGGGTCGTTCGCCGGCATGTCCCACGCCCGCTCAGTCGCCGCCTTTCAGGGCGGTTTCAGCGCGGAGGTGTTCATGACGGAAGACGGGCCCGGGCAAGTGCCTCAGGATTCGCGCCTCGCAACGCTCGAAGAGCGGCTGCGCCAGGCCGAACAGGACGAGGCGGTGAGGACCGGGCGCGCCCGTCCGCCGGTGGACCAGAGCTACCGGATGGGCAATCTCGTTCTGTCCTACCTTCTCGGGGGCCTTGCCGGCGGCGCTGTCATCGGATGGGTGCTCGATCGCCTGTTCGACACGTCGCCCGGCTTCCTGATCGCGCTTCTCGTCCTGGGGACGGCGGCGGGGTTCTGGAACATCATCAAGCTTTCCAACCGGCGCCCCGGCTGAGCCGCGGGCGCTGGCCGTATAGACGGGAACATTCGAGTGGCGGGCGAAGAGGGCAGAATCGATCCGATGCACCAGTTCGAGGTGCAGTCGATCGCCGATTTCCATGTCGGGGGTTACAACCTCGCCTTCACCAACAGCGCCTTGTGGATGCTGATCACCTTCGTTCTGCTGTGGCTGTTCATGCTCGGCGGGATGAAGCGCGAGCTCGTGCCCGGACGCTGGCAGGCCGCGGTCGAGGGCGTCACCGGCTTCATCTCCTCGATGATGACGACGAACATCGGGCCGGAGGGGCGCAAGTTCACGCCCTACGTCTTCTCGCTTTTCATGTTCATCCTGCTCGCCAATTTGCTCGGGATGGTGCCGCTCGGCCTGTTCGCGCCGGTCGTCCACGGGGTCCCGGTCGCCGAGCAGCTCAGCCATCCCTTCACGGTCACCAGCCACCTGACGATCACCGGAATCCTCGCCATCGTCTCGTTCGGGATCGTGCTCGCGGTCGGCTTCATCCGCCACGGCTTCCATTTCTTCTCGCTCTTCGTGCCGCACGGCGCCCCCTGGTGGATGCTGCCGATCCTGATCCCGGTCGAGTTCGTCTCGTTCATGGTGCGGCCGTTCAGCCTCGGGCTTCGACTGTTCGTCGCGATGACCGCCGGCCACATCCTGCTGAAGGTGCTCGGCGGCTTCGTCATCAACGGCATGAACGCCGAGGCGCTCTGGGTCCCGGCGGTCGTCAGCCTGCCCAGCTTCATCCTGATGATCGGAATCAGCGCCCTGGAGCTGCTGGTCGCCGTCATCCAGGCCTATGTCTTTGCTCTCCTGACCTCGCTCTATCTCAACGACGCGGTCAATCTGCACTGATTTTCGTCAACATTCTCAACGTATTCAAAGAAGGAGTTACAACATGGACGCAGAAGCCGCAAAGCTGCTCGGTGCCGGTCTCGCAGCGATCGGAGTCGGCATGGCCGCGCTTGGCGTGGGCAACGTCTTCGGCTCGTTCCTCGAGAGCGCGCTGCGCAATCCGGCCGCTGCCGATTCGCAGCAGGGCCGCCTGTTCATCGGCTTCGCGGCCGCCGAGCTTCTCGGCCTGCTCGCGTTCGTCGTCGCGATGATCCTGCTCTTCGTCGCCTGAACGGGCTTGAACCGGATCCGCTAGGCCCGAGCCGGTCGATTTCGACAGCTCGGGGCTAGCGGCGGTTCTGACAGGACAAGAAATGCCTCAGATTGCGCAAATCTCGGAGATCTTCGCCTCCCAGCTCTTCTGGCTGGTGGTGTTCTTCGGCCTCATCTACCTGATCGTCGGCCGCTCGATGCTGCCGAAGATCGAGGCAACGGTCGACGCGCGCGACAAGCGCATCGCCGAGGACCTCGCCGAGGCCGAGCGCGCCCGCGCCCGCGCCGAGGAGATCGAGGAGGCGCACCGTCTCGAGACCGAGCGCAACCGCGCCGAAGCGGCCAAGCTCACCGCTGCAGCCAAGGCCGAGGCGGCCAAGGCGAGCGAGGGGCGGGTCAAGGCCGCCGACGCCGAGAACGAGACCCGCGTCGAGGGGGCGACCGCCCGAATCCGCGCCGCCGCCGATTCGGCGATGGCCGAGATCGAGTCGGTCGCGGCCGAAGCCGCGCAGGAGATCGTCCAGCGCGTCTCCGGCGCCGCAGTGACCCGCGACGAGGCGGCGACCGCAGTGAAGGCAGAACTGGCACATGGCTGATCCGCACGCCGCATCGACCGAGCAGAATCTCGCCGCGGCATCGACCAAAGGCGAGCATGGCGTGATGCCGGACTCCGGCGGCACGCACGGCACCGCCGGAACGGGCGCAGACGGCCTTCCGGCCCATGCCGAGCCGAGCGCGCTCGGCCTCAACGCCACCGCTTGGGTCGCGCTTGCGATGGCCGTCGTCATCGCCATCATGATCTGGAAGAAGGTGCCGGCCGCGATCGGCGCCGCGCTCGACCGCAAGATCGCCGGAATACGCGAGCAGCTGGACGAAGCCGCCCGCCTCCGCGCCGAGGCCGAGGCCCTCCGCGCCGAATATGAGGCCAAGCAGGCCGGCGCCGCCGCCGAGGCTGCGGCCCTGCTCGAGCGCGCCCGCCACGAGGCGGACTCGATCCGGTCGCAAGCCGAGGAGGATGCCGCCCGCCTGATCGAGCGTCGCACCCGCATGGCCGAGGACAAGATCGCGGCAGCCGAGCGCAGCGCCCTCGACGAGGTCCGCGCCCGCGCCGTCGACGCCGCGACCGCTGCCGCCGAGCGCCTGATCCGAGAGCGCCACGACGCCGCCGCGGACAAGGCGATGGTGGACCGGACCATCGCGGCGCTGGGCAAGGGCTGAGCGAGACCGTCGTCCCAGCGAAGGCTGGGACCTCAGCGGGGTTACACGCAGGCGCCTGTGCAGGGTTGAGCCCCGCACGGGCGCTTTCGTATTCTGGTCCCGAGATGCCAGCCTTCGCTGGCATGACGGACCTGCTCAAACGACACTCGAGCGAGACCCGTCGTCCCAGCGAAGGCTGGGACCTCAGCGGGGTTACACGCAGGCGCTCGTGCAGCGCTGCCCGCCATGACGGACTGGCCTCCGCCCCCCGCCATCCCTAAATCGACCGCGTGAGCCAGCCGACCGACCGCTTCAACGAGGAGAAATCCGCTTACACCGTCCGCGGTGCCGACCAGCCCGACATCGAGGCGGGCGTGGCGGCGATCCGCGCGGTGGTGAAGACTCTGCCCATCCGCCCCGGTGTGTACCGGATGCTCGATGCCAAGGGCGACGTCCTCTATGTCGGCAAGGCGCGGGCGCTGAAGAATCGGGTGACCAATTACACCCAGGTCGCTCGCCTCACCAAGCGGCTGCAGCGCATGGTCGCGCAGACCCGCTCGATGCAGATCGTCACCACCAGCACCGAGGCCGAGGCGCTTCTGCTCGAGGCGCAGCTGATCAAGCGCTACCGGCCGCCCTACAACGTCCTGCTGCGCGACGACAAAAGCTTCCCCTTCATCCTGCTGCGCGAGGACCACGCCTTCGCGCAGGTGCGCAAGCATCGCGGGGCGCGGCGCCACAAGGGCCAATATTACGGCCCGTTCGCAAGCGCCGGATCGGTGACGACCACCCTCAACGCGCTCCAGAAGCTGTTCCTTCTGCGGAGCTGCACCGACAGCTTCTTCGCGACCCGCAAGCGCCCCTGCCTGCTCTATCAAATCAAGCGCTGCTCGGCGCCCTGCGTGGGCCGCATCTCGGAAGAGGATTATGCCGAGCTGGTCGACGACGCGAAGGACTTCCTCGCCGGCAAATCGACCAAGGTTCAGCAGAAGCTCGCCGGGCAGATGCAGGAAGCCGCCGAGGCGATGGACTTCGAGCTCGCCGCGATGCTCCGCGATCGCCTGCGCGCGCTCACCTTCGTCCAGGGCACCCAGACCATCGCCGCCGAGGGGCTGGGCGATGCCGACATCTTCGCCATGGCCTGCAAGGCGGGGACGATCTGCATCCAGGCCTTCTTCATCCGCGGCGGCAACAATTGGGGCCATCGCAGCTTCTTTCCGGCCCATACCGCCGACGTGCCCGAGGAGGAGGTGCTCGAAAGCTTCCTGATGCAATTCTATGAGGAGGTGCCGCCGCCGCGGATGATCCTCACCGACCGCGAGGTGCCGGAGGCGGAGCTCGTCGC
>JAEWCW010000084.1 GCA_023390415.1 Pseudomonadota bacterium
CACGACCGGCGCTCACAGCATTGCGGTCAGTCCGCGCTCAGGCCGCTCGGCCCAGCCCAAGCACGGCCGCCCATTCCTCGTCCCGCACCGGCGACACCGATAGGCGGGACTGGCGGATGAGCTCCATCCCCGCGAGCGCGGGCTCGGCCTTGATCGCCTTGAGGGTCACCGGCGGCTCGAGTGCGCGGACCGGCTCGACCCGGACCGACACCCAGGCCGGGTCCTTCGGGTCGGGCTGGGCGGCGCGGGCGATGCGCATGATGCCGACCACGGCGCGCTCGTCGCCGCTATGGTAGAAGAAGGCCTCGTCGCCTTCGGCCATCGCCTTGAGGTGGAGCCGCGCCGCCGGGTTGCGCACCCCGTCCCATTCGGTGCCGCCGTCGGCGACGAGCTGCTGCCAGCTGTAGCTCCCCGGCTCCGATTTCATCAGCCAATGCGCCATCGCCATCGCCATCCCCTCCGCTTCGCCCGGTCTAGCCGCCGTGGCGGGGATGCTCAACGACCCGATTCGTTACGGCTGCGCGCCGTCCCGAGGCTTGGAACGCGGCTGGAGCCGGCGACCAGTTGGTTGATTTTGCAGGTGATTTGAAGAGGTTCCTCGCTTCGTCGTCGGCGTTAACCATTTCGTCCGAATTGTGTCAACGATCCGTTGATCTTGGTTACGACGTCCGCCATCTGGCCGTCATCGAATGATTGCGAGAGCGAGCGCCGCGGCCTGAAGGGCAGGCGGCAAAGCGAGACGGGGGCCTCGATCGGGGATGCATCCTGCATCCGGGGGATCGGCCGACCGCACATGTAAGAATGAGGAAGAATGATCCGCACGCTTCGTGCCGCGGGCACTGCCGCGGCCGCGTTTGGCCTGTTTGCGTCCATCACCCTGGGCGGCCCGTTTTCGGGCGAAGGCAGCGCATTTCCCGCCACTGCAACCCCGATCCCGGCCGAGGTGCTGAGCCTCGACCAGCAGGTAGCCCGGTCGACGACGACCGAGACCACCGATGCCGAGCAGGATTGCCTTGCGAGCGCCGTCTATTTCGAGGCGCGCGGCGAACCGCTCCAGGGCCAGCTCGCGGTCGCCGACGTGGTGCTGAACCGCGCCGCCTCCGGCCGCTACCCGGCGACCATCTGCGGCGTCGTCCTGCAGCCCTGGCAGTTCTCCTTCGTGAACCGCACCGGCCGCATCCCCAATGCCGATCGGTCGTCCGAGGCATGGCGCAAGGCCGTCGCGGTCGCCCGCATCGCCCAGGCCGGAACCGCCCGCGCCGTCGCTCCGGACGTCCTCTGGTACCATGCCGATTACGTCTCGCCGAGCTGGGGCCGTCGCCTCGCCTGCCAGGACAAGATCGGGCTCCACATCTTCTACAGCTGAGGCGCTTCTCGGAGCGTCCTGAACGTCGCCGAGAAGCGGTGCGCAGCCACGGGGGCGAGGCTGTGTTCCCACTCCGACCGGGCCGCCCCGCGCAAGGCATAGGCCGAGCGCGGGGCGGTCTGCAGCGTGAAGCGCTGCCATTTATCCCCTTGCTTGCGCCGGAAGCGGAGCGGCGCCGGCGCGCCGAGCGAGACTCCGATCACGTCGCCGAACACCGGCCGGTCGCGATGCCAGCCGAGCCCGGCGCCTTCCTCATATTCGTTGATCAGCAGGTGGACGAGCGCTTCGGGCGCGAGCCCTGCGAAGGCTGCCGCGCGCTCGCGAAGCGGCTCCAGCCAGTCCGGGATCGGCGCCGCCTCGGCGAGGCCGCTGCCGTCGAACCGATATTGATAGCCGAACGAGATCACCCGGCGGCGCCCGACGAAGCCGTGAAACTCGAACGGCTTGAACGGCAGCTGGAGGAAGCGCTCGAGCAGCGCCTCCTCCTCGCCCGGCGCGATCAGATCTTCCCGATAGTCCAGGCCTTCGGGAACCGGTTCCGAAGCGCCGAACAGATCGAATTGCGCCTTCGCCATGACTCCCAAACGCACGGCAGCGGAAAAAGCCGGGTTGACGAATGCATGTGAAATCTGGGAGTTGGGCGCCGCGATGACGAACGGGACGATCCTTCTTCCGCTTCACGGCGCCGCTTCCGCGGCCGCCGATTCGCGCGCTCAGGCCTGGCTCTGGTGGCACGGTACCCCGTCCGCGGCGGCCTCCCTGCATCGATGGTGACGACCCACTAAAGGTCAGTTTTCCCGATCAGCCCGCCGCTCCCGGCGGGCTTTTTCTTTGCGCGCATTCCCGAGGATCACCATGATGTTCACCGCCGCCAATCTCGCCTTCCGCCTGCCCCAGACCACGGGGACCCCCGACGACGCGCTCGCTTTGCTCTATGCCGGCCTGTCGCTGGACGAGCAGGATTCCGAGACGCTGTTCGCCGCTTTGGTCGAGGGGCGCCTGAGCGAGCCGTCGATCGCCGCGATGCTGATCGCGCTTCGCCTCAAGGGCGAGACGACCGCCGAGCTGATCGGCGCCGCCCGCGCGCTCCGCGCCGCCGACCTGCCGTTCGAGCGGCCGGACTATCTCTTCGCCGACAGCTGCGGCACCGGCGGCGACGGATCGGGCACGATCAACGTCTCCACCGCCTCGGCCTTCGTCGCCGCCGCGGCCGGGCTCCCGGTCGCCAAGCACGGCAACCGCTCCGTCACCTCGCGCTGCGGATCGGCCGACGTGCTCGAGCAGCTCGGAGTCAAGCTGGAGGTCTCCGCCGAGGTCTCGCGCCGGGCGCTGGACGAGGCCGGGATCTGCTTCCTGTTCGCGCCGCTCTACCATCCCGGCCTCCGCCATGCCGGGCCGGTGCGGCGGGCGCTCAAGGTGCGGACGATCATGAACCTGCTCGGCCCCTGCGTGAACCCGGCCGAGCCGCCGGTGCAGCTGCTCGGGGTCGCCGATCCGACCTTGCTCGAGCCGATCGCCCGCACCCTCGCTGCGCTCGGCGTAAAGCGGGCCTTGGTCGTCCACGGCGCCGGCCTCGACGAGATGGCCCTCCACGGCGAGACCGAAGCGGTTCGGCTAGACGGCGGCCAGATCGAGCGGCTGACCATCGTCCCGGAGGAGGTCGGCCTCGGCCGTGCCCCGGCGCGCGCGCTGAGCGGCGGCGGCCCGGAGGAGAATGCGGCGCGGCTGAAGGCTCTGCTCTCCGGCTACGGCACCGCCGCCGAGCGGGACGCTGTGGCGCTCAATGCCGGCGCCCTGCTGATGACCGCGCGGCTGGTTCCGGACCTGCGGGAAGGAGTCGCCCGCGCCCTCGACGTTTTGTCCTCGGGCGCCTCGGCGCGCGTTCTTCGCCGCCTCGTGGAGATCACGAATGACTGAATTGGGAATCCTCGGCGAGATCGTGGCGACCAAGCGGCGCGACGTCGCGGCGCGGCTCGCCGATCGGAGCTTCGCGGAGGTCGCCGCCGGCGCAGAGACGAGCCGGCGGAGCCTGCGCGCGGCGCTCGCCCGGCCCGGCGCGCGTTTCGTGATGGAGGTGAAGCGCGCCTCGCCGTCGGGCGGTGCGATCCGCGCCGATGCCGATCCCGCGGCCATCGCGCGCTTCTATGCCGGCGCCGCAGACGCGATCAGCGTGCTCACCGATCGCCCCTATTTCGGCGGCTCGCTGGAGGATCTGCGCGCGGTCCGCGCCGTCTATGACGGGCCGATCCTCGCCAAGGATTTCGTGGTCGATCCGCGCCAGGTCGCGGAGGCGCGGCTCGCCGGCGCCGATGCGGTGCTGGTGATGCTGTCGGTGCTCGACGACGCGGCTGCGCGCGAGGTGATCGCGGCGGCCGAGCGGCTCGGCATGGAGGCTTTGGTCGAGGCCCATGACGAGGCGGAGGTGCGCCGCGCGGTCGCGCTCGGCGCGCCGATCGTGGGGATCAACAATCGCAACCTCAAGACTCTCGACGTCGACCTCGCGGTGACCGAGCGGCTTGCGCACCTGGTGCCGGCGGACCGGCTCGTCGTCGCCGAATCGGGCATTGCGAGCCGCGCCGACGTCGAGCGGCTTGCGCCTCATGCCGACGCCTTCCTGGTCGGCTCGTCGCTGATGCGCGCCGCCGATCCCGGCGCCGCCGCCCGCGCTTTGGTCTTCGGACCGGTCAAAGTGTGCGGCCTGACCGATTCCGAGGATGTCGCGATGGCCGCCGCGTCCGGCGCGACCTATGGCGGCTTCGTCATGGTTCCGAACACCCCGCGCGCTTTGACCCTCGGCCAGGCGCGGCCGCTCGCCGCAGCTGCGGCCGAGGCGGGGCTCGCGACGGTGGGTGTGTTCCGCAACGAGAAGGTCGCTGCGGTGGGCTGGGCTGCGCGGGCGCTCCGCCTCGCCGCGGTCCAGCTCCATGGCGAGGAGGATGCGGCCTATATCCGTGCGCTGCGCGGGCACCTGCCTGAGGGCGTCGAGATCTGGGCCGCGGGGGCGGTCGGGCGCGACCTACCCGAGCCGCGGCTCGGCAGCGACCGGACCGTGTTCGACACCGCGGTGAACGGCCGGAGCGGCGGCACCGGATTGCCGTTCGACTGGAGCCGGATCGCCGGCCGGCCCGAGCTGGCGCGCGGCTTTCTCGCGGGCGGGCTGAACCCGGGCAATGCCCGCAAGGCCGCCGCGGTCGGCGCGTTCGGGCTCGACGTCGGATCCGGGGTCGAGATGGCGCCCGGCCGCAAGGACGCGCTCAAGATGAGCGCCTTCTTCGAGGCGCTGCGCCTGCCGGCGCGGGCGGAGGCGCGCGCATGCTGACCACCGGACGGTTCGGCGCCTTCGGCGGCGCCTATGTGCCCGAAATCCTGATGCCCGCGCTCGAGGAGCTGGAGGCGGCGTTCGTCGCCGCGCAGCAGGACGAAAGCTTCCAGGCCGAGCTCAACGAGCTGCTCGTCAAATATGCCGGCCGGCCCACCCCGCTCACCCGCTGCGCGCGCCTGGGGCAGGGCACAAAGGCGAAAATCTACCTGAAGCGCGAGGATCTGCTCCACGGCGGCGCGCACAAGACCAACCAGGTCCTCGCCCAGGCCCTGCTCGCGAAGCGAATGGGCAAGCGCCGGATCATCGCCGAGACCGGCGCCGGTCAGCACGGCGTCGCAACCGCGCTCGCCGGCGCCCTGTTCGGGCTCGAAACGCGCATCTACATGGGTGCGCACGACGTCGAGCGGCAGCAGCTCAACGTCTTCCGGATGGAGCTGATGGGCGCCGAGGTGGTGCCGGTGGAAAGTGGCGGCCGGACGCTCAAGGACGCGGTCAACGAGGCGCTTCGCGACTGGACGGCGAGCTTCGCCGACACCCATTATCTGCTCGGCACCGTCGCCGGGCCGCATCCCTTCCCGATCATGGTCCGCGAGTATCAGCGCGTGATCGGCAAGGAGGCGCGCGCCCAGATATTGGAAGAGGAGGGGCGGCTGCCGGATGCGGTGATCGCCTGCGTCGGCGGCGGCTCCAACGCTATGGGCATGTTCTCCGATTTCGTCGACGATGCCAGCGTTCGCCTGGTTGGAGTCGAGGCGGCGGGCAAGGGCCTCGACGGCGCCGAGCATGGCGCGACCCTGCTCCGCGGGCGGCCCGGAATCCTTCACGGCGCGGAGACCTACGTGCTCCAGGACGCGGACGGGCAGATCGCCGACAGCTGGTCGGTCTCGGCCGGGCTCGATTACCCGGCGGTCGGCCCCGAACATGCTTTCCTCAAGGACAGCGGCCGCGCCGACTATGTCGGCTGCACCGACCGCGAGGCGCTCGATGCCTTCGCTTTGCTGGCGCGGTCGGAGGGGATCATCTGCGCCTTCGAGAGCGCCCACGCCCTCGCGCATGCGCTGAAGATGGCGGATGAGGCGGAGGAGGAGACATTGCTGGTGGTGAATCTCTCGGGCCGCGGCGACAAGGATATGAGCCAGGCCCGCACTCTCCTGAGGCCCGGCGCATGAGCCGCTACGCGGACATGTTCGCCCGCCTGGCCGAGCGCGGGGAAGGGGCGTTCGGCGCCTTCGTCATGCTCGGCGATCCGGGGCTGAAGGAGAGCGCCGCGATCCTCGACGCCCTGGTCGAGGGCGGTGCCGACATGATCGAGGTCGGGATCCCCTTCTCCGATCCGATCGCCGACGGGCCTGTGATCCAGGCCGCCGCGGACCGCGCGCTCGCCGCCGGGGTCACCCCCGCCGACTGCTTCCGGCTGCTGGCGGAGTTCCGCGCCCGGCACGCGCAAGTGCCGGTCGGCATCCTCACTTATGCCAATCTCGTCATCGCCCGCGGCCGCGACGCCTTCTACGCGGCGGCCGCCGAAGCCGGCGTGGACAGCATCCTCGTCGCCGACGTGCCGGTCTTCGAGGCGCCGCCCTTCGTCGAAGCGGCGCGCGCGCACAATGTCGCGCCGGTGCTGATCGCCGCCCAGAACACGCCGGCCGCCACGCTGCGCCGAATCGCCGCGCTCGGCGGAGGCTATACCTATTGCCTCGCACGCTCGGGCGTGACCGGCGCGGGCGACGCCGTCGCCTTCGATCATAGCGAGATGCTCGAAGCGCTGGGCGCAGACGCCGCGCCGCCACCGATCTTCGGCTTTGGCATCTCCAGGCCCGAGCATGTCCGCGCCGCCCTCGAGGCCGGCGCCGCCGGGGCGATCTCCGGCTCCGCGATCGTCAGCCTCATCGCCGAGCGGCCCACGGACCTCCGAGCGTTCGTCTCGGCGATGAAGGCGCCGACGCGGCCTAGCGGCTGAGCTTCTCTCCCGCCTCCGCCTTCCGGACCAGGAGCTCGGACAGTTGGAAGTCGGCGCCGAGACGGCCCTGCTGATTGCGGAGGCCCTCGACGATCTTCGCGAGGCCCTCGCTGTCGGCCCAGTGCATCGGGCCGCCGCGATAGACCGGCCAGCCATAGCCGTAGACCCAGACCACATCGATGTCGGAGGCGCGCTGGGCGTAGCCGCCTTCGAGGATCAGGGCGCCTTCGTTGACCATCGTGTAGAGCGTGCGCTCAACGATCTCCTGGTCGCTGATCTCGCGCGGCGTGACACCGGCCTTGGCCCGGAAATCCTCGATGATCTCCTGCACCTTCGGGCTGGGGGAAGGACGGCGCTTGTCGTCATAATCGTAGAAGCCGGCGCCCTTCTTCTGGCCCCAGCGGTCGATCGCGCAGAGCGCGTCGCGGATATTCTCGATCCGGCTCGGGTCGCGATGCCAGCCGATGTCGACCCCCGCGAGGTCGGCCATCTGGAACGGGCCCATCGGCATTCCGAAGGCGACATGGACCTTGTCGACCTGCTCCGGCGTGGCGCCTTCGAGGAGGAGCTGCATCGCCTGAGTCTGGCGCGGGATCAGCATGCGGTTGCCGATGAAACCGTAGCAGACACCCGCAACCACCGCGACCTTGCGGATCTTCTTGGCGAGCTGCATCGCGGTCACCAGCACGTCGGGTGCGGTCTTCGCGCCGCGCACCACTTCGAGCAGCTTCATGACGTTGGCCGGCGAGAAGAAGTGGAGGCCGAGCACGTCCTCGGGCCGCGAGGTCGAGGCGGCGATCTCGTCCACGTTGAGATAGGAGGTGTTGGAGGCGAGGATCGCGCCCGGCTTGGCGATCCGGTCGAGCTTGCCGAACACCTCCTTCTTCACGTCCATATTCTCGAACACGGCCTCGATGATGAGGTCGCAATCGGCGAGGTCGTCGAGGCTGAGCGTCGGCGTGAGCAGGCCCATCGCCCGCTCGACCTGGTCGCCGCTGAGCTTGCCCTTCGCGGCCGAGGCCTCGTAATTCTTGCGGATGAGGCCGGTGCCGCGGTCGAGCGCGTCCTGCTGCATCTCGACGATTGTGACGGGGATCCCGGCGCTCAGGAAGTTCATCGAGATGCCGCCGCCCATCGTGCCGGCGCCGATCACGCCGACCTTGGCGATGTCGCGCGGCTTGGTGCCTTCGGGGACCCCGTCGATCTTCGAGGCCTTGCGCTCGGCGAAGAAGAAATATTGCTGCGCCTTCGCCTGGGTGCCGGTCATCAGCTCCATGAACAATTGGCGCTCGATCAGCACGCCCTCGGCATAGGGCTTCTCGACCGCGGCCTGGATCGCCCGGACATTGTACTCCGGGGCGTCGAAGCCGCGGAACTTGCGGGCATTGGCTTGGCGGAATTCGTCGAACAGCGCCGGATTGCTGCGCGCTTCCTGGAGCTTGTCGTCGCGCTCGGACGATTTGGGCAAAGGCCGCACGTCCTTCACCTCTTCGGCATAGGCGACGGCGTGCTGGAGGAGCTCGCCCTCGATCAGGCGGTCGACCAAGCCGACCTCATAGGCCTCCTTCGCGCCGACCGGATTGCCGGTCGCCGCCATCTCGAGCGCCTTGCGCACGCCGGCGACACGCGGAAGCCGCTGGGTGCCGCCCGCGCCTGGAAGGAGGCCGAGCTTCACCTCGGGCACGCCGAGCTTCGCGGAGGGCACGGCGACCCGATAATGCGAGGCGAGCGCGACCTCGAGGCCGCCGCCGAAGGCAGTGCCGTGGATCGCCGCCACAACCGGCTTGGTGCAATTCTCGATGATGTCGACGACCTGCGGCAGCGCCGGATATTCGAACGACTTGGGAGTCCCGAACTCGCTGATGTCGGCGCCGGCGAAGAAGGTCTGGCCCTCTGCGATGATGACCACCGCCTTCACCGCATCGTCGCTATTCGCCTCCTCGATGCCCGCGACCAGCCCCGCGCGCACGGCATGGCCGAGCGCATTCACTGGCGGGTTGTTCGAGGTGATGATGAGGACGTCGCCGTGCCGGCGGGTGCTGATCGGGGATTCCATGGCCGTCTCCGAAGCTGAAATTCGTCCGGCGATAGGCGCAGCTTTACGTAAACGTCAACCGTGCTCCGCCACTCAGACCGGAACCGCCATGTTCTTCGCGGCGAAGACCGATTGCCAGCTCTCGATCTCGCCGACGACGACATCGTCCAGCGTGTGCGCGATGCTTGCCACCTGGGCGTAGTGAAGGGCCGGCTGCGGGTTGGCGATGAGGGTCTCGACGCGGGCGCAGAGCGTGCCGAGCTTCTCGGCGGCGACCTCGGAGATCGCTGCGAACCGCTCGAAATCGCCGAGATAGCGGATGCCTGCGAAGGCACCGCCCAGAGCCGGTAGCGCGATGCCGAGGAAGGTGAGCGGCTTGGCGAGGAGCTCGCCCGTCGTCGAGGGGACGAGTCCGACCGCGCCGGCGAGGATCAGCAGCAAATAGGCGGAGACCGAGACGATCGCGAGGACGAACATGATCTCGGAGAGGCGGTCGAGGCGGTGATGGACGTTGGTCAGCCGCCGCGCCTTCTCAAGGTGATAGGCGCGCTGGCCCTCGGCATGGGGGAGGAGCAGGTCCGCCAGCGCGCCGCGAAGATAGGCCTCGGTGACTTCGATCCGGGGCAGGCCAACGTCGCGCAGCATCTGGCGGGCATGAAATTCCGGCCATTCGCTGCCCGATCCTTGCGGCCAGCGCGCCGCCGGGCGCGCGGCCCCGAGCATCAGCAGGATCGGGGCGTGGCGGAGATATTCGGAGAGCCGTCTCGTCTCCATCCAGCGCGGGTGCCAGCGGCGCTTTCGCCCGGCGACGGTGATCGCGACGACGATGAGGAGCAGCAGCAGCTCGGTCAGCGCGAACGGCCACTTCCAGTCCACCTTGACCAGGGGCAGGTAAGCGGCGCCGGCGATGACCGCCAGCGCCGCCAGGAGGAAATTGAGCACCATCCCGCCGCGATAGGAATCGGCGAGATAGGTGGAGAGGCCGTCGGCTCGGGCGAAGGGCCTAAGGATCGCTGCACCGATCCGCTCGACGAAGCGCGCGTCGGACCCGGGCAGGCTGCGGGCCGCGCCGAGAAAGGGTGCCGCCGATCCCTCTCCGATCGCGTCTGGCGCCTCGTAGTCGGTGACAAGGCTGGCGAAGTGTCCGCCTTCCGGTGAGCCCCCGAACAGGGCCTCGATCCTTCGATAGGCGTGGAAGCGGCGCCGGCTCCGCCCATGCCAGCGCTCGGCTTCGAACTCGGCGACGCGGGCGCCATCATCCTGATCAGGTGGGCCTGCGATCGCCGCGACCGCGGCGCCGATCTCGGCGAGCGGCTGGGGCGGTCCGAGACGCTCCAGCGCGTCGGGGCCGGCCAGGAGCCGGACCGACCGAGGCTCGGCAGCGTCGATCCAGATCACCGGCGCACCATGGTATAGAGCGTTCTCGATCGAATGGCGGGTGCCCCCGATCGAGCCCGGCGTCCCGCCGTCCCAGATCGCGATGATCAGATCCGATTGCTCGATCATCACCCGAGCCGCGATCGCCGCACGCTCCGAGGCGAGGATGGCGAAGGCCGTGGCCGCCTCCCGGTCATCCGGGGCTGAAAGGGATTTGAGGAACCGCTCGGCGACAAGCGCATCCTGGTCCGCGAGCTGGAACAGCTGGACCCGCGCCGCGAGGCTGCGCATCGCCGCTGCCTGGCGTTGGACCCCGGGAGACTGGGCGTCCTCGCCGGCGAGCAGGGCTGCGGCGTCCGCTTCGCCGATAGTCTCGCAATTGACGGCGACGCTCAGATCGAGCCCGAAAGGGAGGGGCGCCACCACCTCCCAGCCGCGCGCCAGCGCTTGCTCCATTGCGATCGCGTCGGCGCCAGGCGCGAGCAGCGAGTGGAGCCGGATCCGCGCACCGGCGCCACAGGCCTCGGCGGCGGCCGCATCGAGCGAGTCCAGAACCGCGCGCAGACTCTCCTCAATCGCTTCGCGGTTTGCCGCAAATGCCGGATTGCCTTCGCGATGTCCCGTGACGCCGACGCTGAGACGCGCAGCCCGAAGGCCGCCCGATTCGGCGCGCGCGGAATCGCGGTTCATTTTGGCAGCGTAACCGACACCGGCCCCGGGACAAGTCTTTCCGGCAGAAGGACCAAAGAACTTGTTACGAATTGGCCGAACGCCTAGACTTCACAGCAGCGAAATTCTGCAGCGCTAGCGGCAGGGGACGGCGATGTCGGGGGCCGAAGACCGGGAAGAGTCGAACGGCGCGCCGGCAAGCGTGTTCGTCAGCTATTCGAGGATCGACCAGAAGGCCGCACTTCCTGTCATCCACGCACTCGAGGCGGCCGGATATTCCGTCTGGTGGGATGGCAAGCTGGAAGGCGGCGAGCGTTACCTGAAGACGACCGAGGAAGCGCTGGAAAATGCCAACGCCGTCGTCGTTCTCTGGTCGAAGGACTCGACCGGATCGCATTGGGTTCATGACGAGGCGATGCGCGGCCGCGACCGGCGGCGGCTGGTGCCGCTGACCATCGACGGATCGCAGCCGCCGCTCGGCTTCCGCCAGTTCCAGACGATCGATCTTTCAAAGCATGGGAAGAAGCATCACGAGGCGATCGAGGCGATGCTTCGCGCGGTCGCGGCGCTTCACGACCATCCGCCGGATGCGCCCGGCGCGGCCACGCACCCGCCGGCGCGAAGGATCAGCAGGCGCGCGGTGATCGGCGGAGGCGCTGCGCTGGCCGTGGCGGGCGGCGGCGCACTCTGGTGGTCCGGGGTTCTTGCGCCAGGCGGAAGCGAGGCGCGGAGCGTCGCCGTCCTCCCCTTCGACAATCTCAGCGGCGACCCATCGCGCGATTATTTTTCGGCCGGCCTGGCCGCCGAGGTGCGCGCACAGCTCGCCCGCAATCCTTTGCTCCAGGTCGCGGCGCAGGCCTCGTCCGACCAATTCCGCGACAGCCGCGAGGATGCGCGCGAGATCGCACGCGCGCTCCGGGTCGGCTACCTCCTCGACGGCAATGTCCGTGTCGGCGGGCCGACAGTGCGGATCTCGGCCGAGCTGATCGACGGGCGGACCGGCTTCAGCCTCTGGTCGCAGTCGTTCGACCGGCCGCTGGCCGACGTCTTCGCGGTCCAGGAAGAGATTGCGCGGGCGGTCACTGCGGCGCTCAGCGCGGAGATCGAGACCGAGGATGGCGATACCGGCGACCATCGCGCGGCCAACGGCGGCACCTCGAACGTCGCTGCGCTGGATGCGCAGCTCCACGGCAAGGATCTGTTCGACAAGGCGATCGACGAGTCCAACGACCGGGCAGCGCTGGCCTATTTCGCGGCGGCGATCGCCGCCGACCCCAATTATGCGCTTGCCCATGCCGCACGGTCGCGGGCGCTCGCCGTGATCGGCAATCAATATGAGCAGGGCGAGGCGCGGCGGGCTGTCTACAACCAGGCGATTGCGGCCGCGCAGCACGCGGTGGCGCTCGCGCCGCGGGTGGCGGAAGGCCATTCGGCGCTCGGCTTCGCACTTTTCTACGGGCGGATCGACGCCCGCGCCGCGCGCGAGCCCTATGAGCGATCGCTCCAGCTCGGCGGCGGCGAGGCCGACATCCTCAGCCGCTATGCGCTGTACAGTGCGCGCTGCGGGCGGATCGAGCCCGCGCGTCGGGCGATCTCGAGAGCTTCGGCGCTCGATCCCTTGAATCCGCGCACCCAGCGCCTGATCGGCGACGTCGAATTTTCCGCGCGGCGATATGCCGAGGCGGTTCCGGCGTTCCGCCGCGCGCTGGAGCTCAACCCGCGGCTGTCCATCGCTCATTCGGCGATCGGCGCATGCCTGCTGATGCTTGGTCGGATCCAGGAGGCGAAGGCGGAATATGAGCGCGAGCCGAATTCGCTCTTCCGTCTTCCCGGCCAGGCAATCGCCGCGCTCCGCCAGCAGCGCCCCGCCGAAGCGGAGACCGCGCTCACCCAGCTGAGGAGCGAGCATGGCGACAACAGCCTCTACCAGCAGGCGCAGATCTTCGCCCAATGGGGCCGCACTCAGGACGCGATGGCGCGGCTCACGGAGGGATTGGAGAAGATCGACTCCGGGCTCGTCTATCTGCGCATCGATCCGTTCGTCGATCCGCTCCGCAACCAGCCTGCCTTCGCCGATTTGCTCAACCGCCTCGGCTTCGTGTAATATCCGGCGTCAACGGGAGACTCTCCATGATCGAGAAGAAGCCCACCACAGCCGCAGGCGACGTCAACCTGGAAGGCAACGGAGACCGCGATCCGTCGGCCACCAAGATTGCCGGCAACGGCGACCGCGTGCCCGACGGCAGCGACCTTTCGCTCGACGGAAACGGCGACCGGATCGACTGATCCGCATTTTCCAAGTGCATGCCCGTGACTGCCGTCAGAAGGACGTTCGTCCGTACTCCTGACGGTAGAAGGGGTGCGACGCGCTGAGGCCGCCGTCGACGACGATCGCCTCGCCATTGACGTAGCTGCTCTCGTCCGAAGCGAGGAAGAGCGCGGCGTTCGCGATCTCATCCGGCACGCCGCCGCGGCGGAGCGGGTTGAGATGGCCGATATCGCCCTCGCGGCCGGCGGCGCGGGCCATGTCGTAGAGCGGCTTGGTCATTCCCGTCTCGATCAGGCCCGGGCAGATGGCGTTGACCCGGATGTTCGCGCCGGCGAGCTGGGTCGCCGCCACCCGGACGAGCTGGACCACGCCGGCCTTGGATGCCGAGTAAGCCGGGCCGCCGGCGCCGGCGCGGAGGCCCGCGACGCTGGCGGTGCAGACGATCGACCCGCCGCCCTGCTCCTTCATCACCGGCGCCGCATATTTGATCGCGAGGAAGGGGCCGATCAGATTGACGCGGAGGATCTCCTGCCAGTCCTCGACGCTCTGCTCGAAGATCGAGGCGAGCCCGCCTGAAATGCTGGCATTGGCGAAGAAGATGTCGAGCCGCCCGAACTTGCGAATGGCGAGCTGAACGAGATCCTGGACGTCGGAGTCGCTGCCCGCATCCGCCTGTTCGGCGACCGCCGCGGCGCCGATCTGCGCCGCGGTCTCGTCCGCGCCTTTGAGGTCGACGCAGACCACCTTGGCGCCCTCGGCGGCGAAGCGCGCGGCGCTCGCCCGCCCGATCCCTGAGCCCGCGCCGGTGACGATCGCGACCTTGCCGTCCAGCCTCATAGTCCCACTCCCGTCGTGCTTCCGCCGTCGACCACGATCGCCTGGCCGGTGACGAAGGTCGAGGCCGGCGAGGCGAGGAACACCGCAGCGCCGGCAATCTCGTGCGGCTCGCCGATGCGCTGGAGCGGCGTGTGCGCGGTGACCATCTGCAGCGTCTGGGGATTCTCCCAGAGGGCGCGCGCGAAATCGGTGCGGATCAGGCCCGGCGCGATGCAGTTGACGCGCACCTGGTGCGGGCCGAACTCGGCGGCGAGGTTGCGCGCGAGCTGGAAGTCGGCCGCCTTGGAGATGTTGTAGGCGCCGATCACGGCCGAGGCCTTGAGGCCGCCGATCGAGCTGACGATGATGATCGAGCCTTCGCGCCGCTCGATCATCTCGGGCGCGACCATCTGGATCAGCCAGTGGTTGGCGATGACGTTGTTCTCGAGGATCTTGCGGAACTGGTCGTCCGAGATGCCGGACATCGGACCGTAATAGGGATTGGACGCGGCGTTGCAGACCAGCACGTCGATCCGGCCGAGCTGGCGGCGGGTCTCGTCGACCATATTCTGGAGCTGGCCCTTCGACGAGATCGAGGCGGGGACTACGATGGCGCGGCCTTCGCCGTGCTTGGCGTTGATCGAGTCGGCGACCTCCTGGCAGGCCTCGGCCTTGCGGCTGGAGATCACCACCCGGGCGCCCTGATCGGCCATCGCTTCCGCGATCGCCCGCCCGATCCCGCGCGACGAGCCGGTGACGATGGCGACTTTGCCGGTGAGATCGAAGAGATTCATTCAGCGCTCCTGATTAGGCTTCGGACGGATATTTGCCGAACTCGAGCCGCGCGATGGCGCGGTTGTGGACCTCGTCGGGACCGTCGGCGAGGCGGAGGGTGCGGATCCCGGCCCAGCTCGCGGCGAGGCCGAAGTCCTGGCTGACGCCGGCGCCGCCATGGGCCTGGACCGCGTCGTCGATGATGCGCAGCGCCATGTTCGGCGCCTGGACCTTGATCATCGCGATCTCGGCCTGCGCGGCCTTGTTGCCGGCCTTGTCCATCATGTCCGCGGCCTTCAGGCAGAGCAGCCGCGACATGTCGATGTCGATCCGGGCGCGGGCGACGCGCTCATGCCAGATGCTGTGCTCCATCAGCCGCTTGCCGAAGGCGACGCGCGACTGGAGCCGGAGAACCATCGCCTTCAGCGCCTCCTCGGCCGCGCCGATCGTGCGCATGCAGTGATGGATTCGCCCCGGCCCGAGCCGACCCTGCGCGATCTCGAACCCGCGGCCCTCGCCGAGCAGCATGTTCGAGGCGGGAATCCGGACGTCCTTGAGCTCGATCTCCATATGGCCGTGCGGCGCGTCGTCATAGCCGTAGACGGTGAGCGCGCGCTCGATTGTCACGCCCGGCGAATCGAGCGGCATCAGCACCATCGACTGCTGCTGGTGGCGCGGGCCGTCCGGATCGGTCTTGCCCATGACGATGGCGACCTTGCAGCGCGGATCGCCGGCGCCCGACGACCACCATTTGCGGCCGTTCAGCACATAGGAATCGCCGTCGCGTCGGATCTCGCACTGGATGTTGGTCGCGTCGGACGAGGCGACCGCGGGCTCGGTCATCAGGAAGGCGGAACGGATCTCGCCGTTCATCAGCGGGCGGAGCCACTCTTCCTTCTGCTCGCGGGTGCCGTAACGGTGGAGCACCTCCATATTGCCGGTGTCCGGCGCCGAGCAGTTGAACACCTCGCTCGCCCAGGGGATGCGGCCCATCTCCTCGGCGCAGAGCGCATATTCGAGGTTGCTGAGCTGCGTGCCCTCGAACGCGAAGCTCTCGTCGACATGGCGCAGCGCCTGGCCCGGCGGCATGAACAGGTTCCAGAGGCCGGCCTCGCGCGCCTGCGGCTTCAGTTCCTCGATCACCGGCAAGGGCTGCCACCGATCCCCCTCGGCGAGCTGCGCCTTGTAATCGCCCATCCGCGGGCGGATCCGAGTCTCGAGAAATTCGCGGACGCGATCCCGAAAATGCGCCTGCCGCTGGGTCAAATCGAAATCCATCGCGCCGTCCTTGCTCGAGCTTCAGCCTTGGCTGCCAGAAAGCTCGGGGCCGCGCCAGCCCGCGCGGTCAGCTTGAGGCAGCGGGGGGATCGGGCCCGTAGGCATTCGGTCCCGGCGTCCCCTTCCGCACCAGCATCGCCACCAGGATGCCGAGCGCGACGAGGTAGGCAAGGTTGTTGAGAAACAGCCAGGGCATCGCCGCGCGGCGCGTCTCGTCCGCACCGTCGAACATCATCGGCAGCGCCCCGAAGCCGATGACGAGAAAGGGCAGGGGAAGCAGCGCCCAGGCGCCGGAACGCCCTCGGTCGTGCAGCCGGCGCACGGTCGCCGCCGCGAGCAGCACGACGACGATCGCAAAGATCATCATGATCGCCAGCAGGAATCGGGCCGGATCGAGCAGCAGGCCGGGATGCTCGATTCGAGCCAGGCGATCGGCCGCGCCCCTGCGGAGCGCCCCCTCGAGCAGCAGCGCAAAGGCGCCCATCCACACGAACAGCGAAAGCGCCAGCACGGTCCCCGCATAAGGCCAGAACAGGCCCCGCGGATCGCGGCCGGAGAAACGGGCGAGATTGCCGATGCCGTTGCCCAGCGCTTTCCGGAAGCTGGTGATCGCCTTTCCCTTTCCGAAACCGTCAGGCCAGCCGCTCGGGCACTTCCTGCGCCTCGGCGGTGAGGGTGGAGCGCGGGGCGACGGCTTCCCACGGGAAGACGTACCAGCGCTTGTCCTGGTCGCGGTCGATCTCGCTGCCATGATATTCGGCGCGCGCCTTGGAGCGGACATTGTGGACGAGGACGGCGACCCGGAGCCGGTCGGGATGGTCGACCTTCGCCTCGATCGCGGCGCGGAGATAGTTGATCGTCGCACCGCTGTCGTTGATGTCGTCGACGATCAGGATTCGGGCGCCGGCCTCGATCTTGGCTGCGAGCTTTTCGAGCAATTCGTCGCCGAAGCCGTGCTCCCCGGAACTATGATCGACGGTCAGCAAGGGGAGACCGGTCCGGTGCGAGAGATAGGCGGCGGGAACCAGCCCGCCGCGCCCGATCCCGACCAGGAAATCCACTTTCCACGAATCCGCTTCGAGCAGCGTCGCCACCGTCTCGACCTCGTCCAGGAAGCGCTCATAGGGGATGTAATAGAGGACCGGCTCGGACATGCTCTCTCCTGGGACGGGGCCGGCATTCATAAGAGGGCGCAGGGCGAGGGGCAATCGCGCTTGCCGCGCACTGCGTGCCGTGCCTAGCTGCGCGCATGGATGCTGGGCTCGAACATCTGGACGTGCTGATCGTCGGCGCCGGCATTTCCGGAATCGACGCCGCATATCACGTGCAGAAAAGGCTGCCGGGGAAGAGCTGGGCCATCTTCGAGGCGCGGGGGGCGATCGGGGGAACGTGGGACCTGTTCCGCTATCCCGGAATCCGGTCCGATTCGGACATGTACACATTGGGTTTCCCGTTCCGGCCGTGGACGGGCAGCCAGTCGATCGTGACGGGCGAGGCGATCCGCGACTATGTCGAGGAGACGGCGCGGGCCTACGGGATCGACCGCCGAATCCGCTTCGATCACCGGGTCACCCGCGCCGCCTGGTCGTCGGCGGAGGCGCGCTGGACGGTCGAATTTGAAGCGGCGGGCGAGACTCGACGGCTGACCTGCGGCTTCCTGTTCCTCTGCGCCGGCTATTATGATTACGAGCGCGGCCATCGCCCGCACTGGCCGGGAGAGGCGGGGTTCAGGGGCCGGATCGTCCATCCCCAATTTTGGCCGGACGACCTCGACCATGAGGGCAAAAGGATCGCCGTCATCGGCAGCGGCGCAACCGCCATGACTTTGGTGCCCGCCATGGCGGAGACCGCGGCGCACGTGACCATGGTCCAGCGCTCGCCCTCCTACGTCGTCTCGCGCCCGGCGCGAGACCGGCTTGCGCCGCTGCTCGGCGCCCGGCTGACCCGGGCCAAGAACGTCGCGCTCGCGGCCTTCTTCTTCGGCCTCGCGCGGCGCAAGCCCGCCAAGGTGCGCGCCAAGCTGATGGAGCTTCTGCGCAAGGACGTTCCGGCCGAGTTCGACGCCGAGACCCATTTCGGCCCGCGCTACAATCCCTGGGAACAGCGCCTCTGCCTGGTTCCGGACGGCGACCTGTTCCGCGCCCTCTCGGACGGCCGGGTCTCGATCGTCACCGACGAGATCGAGACCTTCACGCCGGACGGGCTCAGGATGCGCTCGGGCGAGGAGATCGCGGCCGACATCGTCGTCACTGCGACCGGGCTGGTGGTGAAATTGTTCGGCGGAATCGCGCTCAGCGTCGACGGCGCCGCTGCCGACCCGGCCGGTCGACTGATCTACAAGGGCATGATGCTGGAGGGGGTGCCGAACTTCGCTTTCTCGTTCGGTTACACCAACGCCTCCTGGACGCTGAAATGCGATCTCACCTCGCGCTACGTCTGCCGTCTGATCCGCCACATGGACCGGCACGGGCATCACATGGCGGTGCCGCGGGCGAAGGGGGAGGTCGAGCGCCGGCCTCTGCTCGATTTCAGCTCCGGCTACATCGCCCGCGCCCGCGATTCGATGCCGGTGCAGGGGACGGAGAAGCCGTGGCGCGTGCCGCAAAACTATTTCCGCGACGTCGCCACCCTAGGCTTCGGGCGCGTGACGGACGACGCCATCGAGTTTCGTTGACAGTAGCGCGCCGCCGCGCCAGTTGACGTTAACGTAAAGGAGAGACGATGGCCGATCTCGAGACCTTCCGCGCCGAGACCCGCGCCTGGCTGGAGGCGAATTGCCCGGCCGAGATGCGCGAGCCGATGCGCGACGAAAGCGACGCCTGCTGGGGCGGCCGCAACGCGACGTTCAAGAACGATGCGCAGAAGCTCTGGATGGAGCGCATGGCCGAGCGCGGCTGGACCGTGCCCGACTGGCCGAAGGAATATGGCGGCGGCGGCCTGTCGCCTGCCGAGACCAAGATCCTCCGCCAGGAAATGGCCCGGATCGGCGCGCGCAACCCGCTGATGAGCTTCGGAATCTCGATGCTCGGCCCGGCGCTTCTGAAATACGGCAACGAGGAACAGAAGAAGCGCTTCCTCCCCGAGATCGCGCGCGGCGAGATCCGCTGGTGCCAGGGCTATTCCGAGCCGGGCGCGGGTTCCGACCTCGCCTCGCTCCAGACGTCCGCAGAAGACAAGGGCGACCACTTCCTGGTCAACGGCCAGAAGGTGTGGACCAGCTATGCGGACAAGGCGGACTGGATCTTCTGCCTGGTCCGCACCTCGAAGGAATCGAAGCATGGCGGCATCAGCTTCCTGCTGTTCGACATGGCCAGCGAGGGCGTCTCGACCAAGCCGATCCTGCTCATCTCCGGTTACTCCCCCTTCTGCGAGACCTTCTTCGACGACGTGAAGGTGCCCAAGGACCAGCTGGTCGGCGAGCTCAACAAGGGCTGGGACGTCGCCAAATATCTGCTCGGCCACGAGCGCGAGATGATCAGCGGCATGGGCCTCGGCGGCGGCGCGGGCGACAGCCTCGGCGCGGCGCTGAAGGAGCGATTGTCCGATGATCCCTTGCTCCGCGCCGAGGTCGCCCGCTTCGACGTCGATGCCGCCGCCTTCCGCGCGATGTCCGAGCGGTTTATCGACGAGCTGAAGGCGGGCCAGGCCCATCCCGCCCAGCCCTCGATGATGAAATATGCCGGCACCGAATTGAACAAGGCGCGGCATGAATTGGTCATGGCCGCCGGCGGCTCCAATGCGCTCGAATGGGAGAGCGGCCGTTCGAAGCAGGGCAAGGCCGCGCGCGAATGGCTGCGCACCAAGGCCAATTCGATCGAGGGCGGGACCAGCGAGGTCCAGCTCTCAATCGTCGCCAAGCGAATCCTCGACTTGCCGGGCGCCTAGGGTGCAGCGCGCCGGCCTCGTTCGTCCCGAGCATCGTCGAGGGGCGCTTCTCCAAGGCCGGTGCAGACGCCCCTCGACTTCGCTCGGGACGAACGAACATCTGCGACAGGGATACTGAGTAATGCCCCTCTATCTCACCGACGATCAGGCGATGCTGCGCGAGACGGCGCGGAGCTTCATGGCCGAGGAGGGCGCGATCGCGAAGCAGCTGCGCCACTGGCGCGACTTCGGCTGCAAGGACGGGTTCGGCCACGCGCTGTGGAAGCAGTTCGGGGAATTGGGCTTCACCGGAATCCTGATCGGCGAGGATGAGGGCGGCCTCGGCCTCGGCCATGTCGAGGCGGGGATCGTGCTCGAGGAGATCGGGCGCAACCTGACTCCGTCGCCCTTCCTGGTCACCGCGGTCGCGGCGGTCGAGGCGCTTCGGGGGACTCCGCACGCGGCGCGCTGGTATCCCGGAATCCTTGCAGGCGAGACGGTGGCGGCGGTCGCCGTCGACGAGGGGCCTAAGCACCGGCCCGATGCGATCGCGATGACCGCCGAGCGCGCGGGCAATGGATTCCGCCTCTCCGGCGCCAAGCAGTTCGTCGTGCAGGGCGTGTCGGCGGACCTGATCCTGGTTGCCGCGCGCGCCGAGGAGGGGCTGACCCTGTTCGCGGTCGAGAAGGGCGCGTCGGGACTGGATATCGAGGGCGTCCGCCTCGCTGATTCCAGCATCGGCGCGCGCATGACCTTCGACGGCGTGGAGGTCGATTCCGATGCGGTGATTGGCGAGGTCGGGCAGGGGGAGGCCGTGCTGGGCCGTGTGCTCAACGCCGCCGGCGCCGGGGCATCATCGGAGCTGGTCGGAGTCGCCTCGGGCGCGATGGACATGACCGTCGACTATCTGAAGCAGCGCAAGCAGTTCGGCCGCCTGATCGGCGAGTTCCAGGCGCTCCAGCACCGCGCAGCCCATCTCTATTCGGAGCTCGAGATCGCCCGCGCCGCGGTGCTCAAGGCGCAGCAATTGCTGGACGAGGGCGATGCGCAGGCCGAGGCGATGGTCTCGGTCGCCAAGGCCAAGGCCGGCCGCACCGCCACCCTCGCGGTGCAGGAGGGCGTGCAGATGCACGGCGGCATCGGCATGACCGACGAATATGACATCGGCCTCTACATGAAGCGGGATCGGGTGCTGAACGAACTGTTCGGCGACGCCAATTATCACGCCGATCGCTACGCGCGGCTGATGGGATATTGAACTCTTCATCGCCGTGGGGAGGGATGGTTCGTCATGATCGGGAGGCTACTCGGCCGGTGGAGGCGTTCCGGGAGCGATGGTTGGAGGCGCGAGCTCGACGCTCTTGAGGCGGAGATGGCCCGCTCGCCCGAAGAGCGAGATATCGCCACGCTGGTCCCGATCATCCTGCCCCCCGAGTGCCTGAGCGACGACTGGCCCGGCCCTATCATCCCCCTTGGGAGGCTGCCTTTCGCGCTCGCCTGGGCAACCGTGCCGGCGCAGAACCGCTTCGTCTACCTGACCCATGAGCAGGCGAATTATTGGCAAGACGCTGGGATCGACTGGCGGTTGGAGGCCATGCGAAACCTGGGCAGGATCAGTCAGGGTCGCTGGTGGGGCGACAAATGTGACGAGGCAGGAAAGCCGTTCGTCTTGGCCCTGCTGCCGGATGACGCGCTCGGACCGTCCCGCCTGCTTTTGCCGCACCTGTTCGACGACGTGCTCGGTGCTCCCTATCAGGTCTGCATTCCGGAGCAGACCTGCGCGATCGCCTATCGGACCGAACTCAGCGCCAGCCAGCGAGCCGATGTCGATGCGATGATCGAAGGCTGCTTTCGGCAGGGCACGGAGCCAATGAGTGATGAACGTTTCAAGGCGGCGGATTTCTGGATTTCCATGGACGACCGGTCGCTAGAGACGGATGGGTGACGCGATGGCTTTGGACCCAGAATCCTTCGATCTTCTCCTCGAGACCGTCCGACGCTTCGTCGCAGAGCGGTTGCGGCCGCTCGAGGAGCAGGTCGACCGCGACGACGAGATGCCCGCCGAGATCGTTCGCGAGATGCGGGAGATGGGGCTGTTCGGCCTCTCCATCCCGGAGGAATATGGCGGCCTCGGCCTGAATATGTCCGAGGAGGTGCGGGTCGCGCTCGCGCTTGGGGGGACGACTCCCGCGTTCCGCTCGGTGTTCGGAACCAATGTCGGAATCGGCTCGCAGGGCCTGGTGATGGCGGGAAGCGAGGCGCAGAAGGCCGAGTGGCTGCCGCGGATCGCGAGCGGCGAGGTGATCACCAGCTTCGCGCTCACCGAGCCCGGCGCCGGATCGGACAGCGCCGCGGTCGAGACAAGGGCGGTGCGCGAGGGGGACACCTACCGCCTGACCGGCACCAAGCGCTTCATCACCAATGCCGACAAGGCCTCCCTCTTCACCGTGATGGCGCGGACCGGAGAGCCCGGCGCGAGGGGAGTCTCGGCCTTCCTCGTTCCGGCCGATCTTCCCGGAGTCTCGGTCGGCCGGCCAGAGAAGAAGATGGGCCAGCAGGGCGCCCATGTCTGCGACGTCAATTTCGACGATGTCCCGGTGCCCGCGGGGAACCGGCTCGGCGGCGAGGGCGAGGGGTTCAAGATCGCGATGCGGGTGCTCGACCGCGGCCGGCTCCACATCGCCGCGGTCTGCGTCGGGATCGCCGAGCGGCTGATCGCCGATGCTGTCGCCTACGCAACCGAGCGCAGGCAGTTCGGCAAGCCGATCGCCGACTTCCAGCTCGTCCAGGCGATGATCGCCGATTCCAAGACCGAGACCATGGCCGCCAAGGCGCTGGTGCTGGAGGCCGCGGCGCTGAAGGATGCCGGCGCGCCGATCACGCTCGAGGCTGCGGCGGCCAAATATTTCGCCAGCGAGACGGTGGGCCGCGTCGCCGACCGCGTCGTCCAGATTTTCGGCGGCGCGGGCTATATCGCCGATTACGGAATCGAGCGCCTCTACCGCGACGTCCGCCTGTTCCGGATCTACGAGGGCACCAGCCAGATCCAGCAGCTGGTGATCGCGCGCGAGACCCTGAAGCGCGGCGGCTAATCCGCCCGCCGGATCAGCAGGTTCATCCGGCCCGCGGCGATCGGCTTGGATCGGTCCTGCTGCCACGCATGGGCTTCGACGTTCGCCACCCGGTTGCCCAGCCTGGTGATGGTCGCCGCTGCGAAGGTGTCGTGGGCGGTGCCGCCGCGCATGAAATCGACGGTGACGTTGATCGGCTTCAGCGCGACCTTCTCGGCGATCCGGTCCATCAACGTGCCTAAGGCCGCGAATTCGAGAAGCCCGGCGATGGCGCCGCCGTGGAGGAATCCGGGGCGGCCGACGACCTGGTCGCCGAACGGCATGATCCAGAGCAATTCGTCCTCGCGGCGCTCGGTGCGGAGGCCGAGCAGGGCGGCATAAGGCGGCAGGCGATCGATCATCCGAGGCCGACTAGCCGAAGGTCCGCCGGCTCGTCCACGTCGGCGAGCGTTTCGCGCACGTCCAGCGACCAGCCGAGCGCTTCGATCCGCGCGATCGTTTCGGCGGCGACTGAGGCAGTACTCCAAGCGATGCCTTCGAAGATCGATGGGTCGAAACGGGAGAGGCCGAGCAGGACGTAGCCGCCGTCCGCGGCCGGGTGGATGACGGCGTCGTGCGCGGCAAGCGAGTCTGCCGCGCTGCGCAGGCGGTGGCTGTCGAGGTCCGGGCAATCGGTGCCGATCAGGAGGAGCGGCGGACAGGACGCGGCGCGGGTAAGCCTTTCGCCGAGATCGCCCTCACCCTGCGGTGCGAGGGCGACATCCGCAGCATACCACTCCGTCGGATCGGGATCGCCGCGAAGCTCGACCGGGAGGCCGGTCGCGAGCGCCTCGGCGATGGTGCGATTGAGCATCTCGGCGGCCAGCCGTGCGGCGCCTTCCGGGCCGAGCGCCGGGATCAGCCGCGTCTTCACCTTTCCCGCGAGCGGCTGCTTGGCGAAGATGACGATCCGCGGGGGGGTCATCCGCGCCGCCAGCGGTGCCAGCGTTCGGCCCAGCGCAGCAGCCGCTCGGGCTGGTGGGCCTTGCGCCATTCGCCGGCGGCATATTTGTTGGCCTCGGCCATGGTCGGGTAAGCGTGGACGGTGCCGAGGATCTTTCGCAAGCCGATGCCGTGCCGCATCGCCAGCGCGATCTCGGCGAGCCATTCGCCGGCATGGGCGCCGACGATGGTCGCGCCGAGGATCCGGTCCTTGCCCGGCGGCACAAGGATCTTGACGAAGCCCTCCGCCGCGTCCTCGCAGAGGGCGCGGTCGAGATGGGCGAGATCGTAGCGGACGATTTCGAAGTCGATCCCCGCCTCGCGCGCCGAAGCCTCGTTATGGCCGACCCGGGCGATCTCGGGGTCGGTGAAGGTGACTCGCGGAAGCACGCGATAGTCGGCGCGGAAGCGGCGGAAGCTGCCGAACAGGGCGTTGACCGCCGCGTACCAGGCCTGGTGGGCGGCAAAATGGGTGAATTGATAAGGCCCGGCGACGTCGCCGACGGCGTAGATGTTGGGGTAGCGGGTCTCGAGGAAGGCGTTGGTCTCGATCACCTGGCCGGTCTCGATTCCCAACGTTTCGAGCCCGTAGCCTGTGAGGCGCGCGCGGCGGCCGGTGGCGACGAGCAGCATGTCGAAGGGGATGTGCTCGCCCGTGCCGAGGACCAAAGTCTCGCCTTCCACCCGCACCGCCGCGGTGCCGGTGCGGACGTCCACCCCTTCCGAGCGCAGCTTCGCCTCGACGAAGGCCGAGACCTCCTCGTCCTCCTTGTCCAGCAGTCTCGGGCCCTGCTCGACCTGGACGACGTGCGAGCCGAGGCGGGCGAAGGCTTGTGCAAGCTCGGTGCCGATCGGGCCGCCGCCGAGGATGATGAGCCGCTCGGGCGCGCGCTCCCGGCCACGGAGAGCCGTCCAGATCGTGTCGCTGGTCACGTAGTCGGTCAGGCCCGGGAAGTCGGGTACGGCCGGCTCGCCGCCGGCGGCGATGACGATGGAGCGCGCGGTGAGGCGCTCGCCGCCGTCGATCTCGACGGTCCAGGGATCGACGAGCCGCGCATGGCCGTGGCGGACGTCGACTCCGAGGGCGCGGTAGCGTTCGGCGCTGTCGTTCGGCGCGATCCGCTCGATGGCCGCGAAGACCCGCTCGATCGCCTCGCCGAAGGGGAGGCCGCGTCGGGCGGCGGCGATCAGGGTCTTGGAGGGGACGCAGCCGGTGTTGAGGCAGTCGCCGCCCATCTCGCGCGCCTCGATCAGGGTGACCTTCGCCCGGACTGCAGCGGCGATATAGGCGGTGACCAGCCCGCCGGCGCCGGCGCCGATCACGATGAGGTTGCGGTCGAACCGCCGTGGCCTCGTCCAGCCGCGATAGGCGCGGCGGCGGCGCAAGGCATCGGCGAGAAACTTGCCGACGAGCGGGAACAGGCTGAGCAGGACGAGGGCGCCGAGAAGGCCCGGCGAGAGCACGTCGCGCGGGCTTTCGATCCGGGCGAGCTCGGTACCGGCATTCACATAGACGAAGGTGCCGGGCAGCATGCCGACCCAGCTCACCGCCGCATAAGGCGCGAGCCGCATCCGGGTGAGCCCCATGGCGAGGTTGATCAGGAAATAGAGGATCGCCGGGTTGAGCCGAAGCGTGAGCAGATAGAAGGCGCCGTCCTTCTCGATGCCGCGGTCGATCGCCGCCAGCTGCCGCCCGAAGCGGCGGCGGACCCAGTCGCGGAGCAGATAGCGCGAGGCGAGGAAGGAGACGCAGGCACCGATCGTCGCCGCGACCGAGACGATCGCCACGCCCAGCCACAGGCCGAAGATCGCGCCCGCCGCCATCGACACGATCGACACGCCCGGGATCGAGAGCGAGCTCATCGTAACGTAGAAGAGAAGGAACAGGCCGATGACGAGCAGCGGCCGCGACTCGAGCAGGGCCTGGAACTCGTCGCGCCGCGCCTTCAGCGAATCGAGCGTGACGAGGTCGCGAAGATCGAGCAGGAAATAGGCCGCGATCGCAGCGGCGACGAGCAGAAGCAGTGCGATCCTTCCCCAACCCGCGCGCATCGCCGCCCTTTCTCGCTGGCCCCGAAGGACGTAGACGAGAGCGCGAAGGGAGAGAAGCCATCGCCACCGCCCTCCAGCCCGGTCGTTCGCCCTTCGGCGTCCTGGAGGCGCGGCCGCTCGATCCGGCGAAGTTCCGCGATCCGCTGGTGACGGCGAAGGGCGAGGCGCGGGCTTCGGTGCCGATGGTCAGGCTCGAAACCCTGTGGCTGAACACGGGGACTCTCTGCAATCTCGCCTGCACGAGCTGCTATATCGAGAGCTCGCCGCTGAACGACGCGCTCGTCTATCTCTCGCTCGCCGAGGCGGAGACCTTCATGGACGAGGCTCGGGCGGTGGGCACGCGCGAGATCGGCTTCACCGGCGGCGAGCCGTTCATGAACCGCGACACGGTCCCCATGATCCGCGCCGCGCTCGATCGCGGCTTCGAGCTGCTCGTGCTGACCAACGCGATGCGGCCGATGCGGCGCTTCGACGCGGCTTTGCTCGATATCCCGGAGGCGGAGAGAGGAAGAATCACCTTCCGGGTGAGCCTCGACCATTTCACCCCGGAACTGCACGAGGCCGAGCGCGGGCCCGGGACGTGGGACAAGGCCGTGGACGGGCTGAAATGGCTGTCGGCGCACGGCTTCGGCATCGCCGTCGCCGGGCGGCGGCTGGGCGACGAGGCCGAGGAGCGGATAGGCTACGAGGCCTTGCTGGGAGAGCTCGGCATCAAGGTTCGCCACCTCGTCCTGTTCCCGACCATGGATCCGCATGCAGACGTTCCGGAGATCAGCACCGCCTGCTGGGGGATCCTCGGAGTCTCGCCGCAGACGCCGATGTGCGCGACCAGCCGCATGGTGGTGAAGGCAAAGGGGGACGACGCGCCCCATGTCGTCGCCTGCACCTTGCTGCCCTACGATCCCGGCTTCGCGATGGGCGCGACCCTCGCCGAGGCGGCCCGCCCGATCCATCTCAACCACCCGCATTGCGCCCGCTTCTGCGTGCTTGGCGGGGCGAGCTGCAGCGGCTGATGCTGTCGGTCGTCATACCGGCGCTGAACGCCGCCGAGACACTGGCGGATTGCCTGGAATCCGTGGCCGAGGCGGACGAGATCGTCGTGGTCGACGGCGGCTCCACGGATGAGACCGTGCGCATCGCAGAGGCGCGCGGCGCCCGCCTCGTCCGCTCCGCCAGAGGACGAGGCGTCCAACTCGCGGCCGGCGCAGAGGCGGCGCACGGCGATTGGCTGCTCTTCCTCCACGCCGACACCAGGCTAGGCCCAGACTGGCGCCGCGCAGCGGACGCCCATGCTGCCGAGCGTCCCGACGAGGCTGCCTGCTTCCGCTTCCACTTGGCGGATCCCGCCTGGCAGGCGCGGCTGGTCGAGTTCGGCGTACGGCTCCGACGCTTCCCCTATGGCGACCAGGGGCTGCTCGTGTCGCGCGGCCTCTATGCGCGCACGGGTGGCTACCGGCCGATTCCGCTGATGGAGGATGTCGATCTCGTCCGCCGCCTCGGCTCGGTGCGGCTGCTCGGGGAAAGCGCCTGGACCTCGGCGACACGCTGGCGGCGCGACGGCTGGGCGCGGCGATCGGCGCGCAATCTGGGTATCCGCTTGCTCTACGGGCTCGGCGCAAGCCCGGAGAGGCTGGCGCGGCTCTACGGCTGAAGCCGACGGCAGACCGCGTCGAGTTTGCGCAGCAATGCAGGATCGCGCGCGTCGGGCGCTGTCATGATCGCATTGTCGAGCGCGCTATCCACCCGCGAGGGCGTGCGCTCGGCGGGCAGCGACCCTGCGAGCGCGACAATCAGCCGCCGCGCGGTGTCGGCATTGGCGTGGAGGCGGGCGACGATCTCGGCGACGTCCGGCTCCTCGCCCTCGCGCCAGCTGTCGTAATCGGTGATCATGCCGACGAGCGCGTAGGGAAGCTCGGCCTCGCGGGCGAGCCGCGCCTCGGGCATTCCGGTCATGCCGATGATGTCGCAGCCCCAGCTCTTGTAGAGCCGGCTCTCGGCGCGGGTCGAAAATTGCGGGCCCTCGATCGCGACATAAGTCGCGCCCCGGGCGATTTCGGCGCCGGCCTCGGCCGCCGCTGCCGCGGCTAGATC
Organism: Pseudomonadota bacterium; assembly: GCA_023390415.1. Lineage (GTDB taxonomy): Bacteria > Pseudomonadota > Alphaproteobacteria > Sphingomonadales > Sphingomonadaceae > Allosphingosinicella. Next base: position 27,923 of record JAEWCW010000084.1, read on the forward strand.
GGAGAGGCGCGCGCAGACCGGGTCGGCGAGCGAGACGTGGGCGGTGAGGCCGGGGCCGAAGAAGCTTCCGGCGCGGCCTTGCGTCCGATCGACGAACTGGTCGGCGACCGCGAACATGCCCGGCGCCATCGCCTCGTTGAGCGAGCCGACCGCCGAGATGGCGAGCAGGTCCGTGCAGCCGGCGCGCTTCAGCGCGTCGATGTTGGCGCGGTAGTTGAGGTCGCTCGGCGGGATCCGGTGGCCGCGGCCGTGGCGCGGCAGGAAGACGAACTTCACGCCGTGGATGCGGCCGACGAGGAGCTCGTCGGACGGCCGGCCCCACGGCGTGTCGACCGCGATCCACTGCGCCTCCTCGAGCGCGTCGAGGGAATAGAGGCCGGAGCCGCCGATGATGCCGATGACCCACTCGCTCATGGCACGAGGGTAGAGGGGCGAAGGCTTGAAGCGCAAGCGCCGCGCGCTAGGCTCGGTGCATGAGCGCGTGGCTGAAGCGGACGGGGAGGGGGCTTGCGCTGGTCCTGGCCCTGCTGCTCGCTGTGCCCTTCGCCTATCTCAATACCGCCCTGCTGCTCGGCCTGATCCCCGCCAATGCCTTCTGGTCCGAGGCGGAGGAGGGCGTTCCGATCTACGTCCGCACCAACGGCGTCCACACCTGGATCGTGATGCCCAAGGTCACGCCGATCATCGATTGGCGCACGCTTGCGCCCGGCGAGCATGTCGCCGACCCGCGCTGGGGCGCTGCGAGCCATGTCGCGATCGGCTATGGCAACCGCCAATTCTATCTCGACACGCCGACCTGGGCGGACCTCAGCCCCACGACCGCCTTCTGGGCGCTGGCCGGAAGCGGGCCGACCTTGCTCCATGTCGAGCACATCCACGACCCGCGGCCGGACGACATCACGCGCCGGATCGTCCTCCGCCCCGAAGAGTATCGCCGCCTGGCCGATTTCATCGTCCGTCGCTTCGTTCTCGGCCCGGACGGCCGGCCGATCCCGCTCATCGGGCGCGGCTACGGGCCTTCCGACATCTTCTACGAGGCAAATGGCGGCTACAGCTTCGTGATGACCTGCAACGAATGGACCGGTCGTGCCCTGCGCCACGCCGGCGTCCGAACCGGCCTCTGGACCCCGCTCGAGCCGAGCATCATGTGGCGGCTCGATTGAGCGGGTCAGTTCGTCTAGGAAGGCCGCGCTCACTTTCTGAAAGGGGGATGTGATGGCGAAGATATTGGGCAATTTTCATCTCGCGCTGCTGATCGGCGTCGCTTTTCTGATCGCGCTGATGATGGGCGCGCATGGCGGCGCGATGGACGGCGCCTATTGGGGCGAGTTCCTGCGCTATCTGCATGTGCTTGCAGGCATTTTGTGGATCGGCCTGCTCTATTACTTCAATTTCGTGCAGATCCCGACCATGCCGTCGGTGCCGGCCGAGCTGAAGCCGGGCGTGACCAAATATATCGCGCCCAAGGCGCTGTTCTGGTTCCGCTGGTCCGCCTTGGTGACGGTGATCCTGGGCCTGCTCACCGCCGAGATGAAGCGCCCGGGCTATGTCGCCGACGCGCTCATGCTGGCGCCTGGCTTCCTTGCGATCGGCATCGGCATGTGGCTGGGCCTGATCATGGCCGCAAACGTATGGTTCGTGATCTGGCCGAACCAGAAGAAGGCGCTCGGCATCGTGCCCGCCGAGGACGCCGCGAAGGCGCGCGCGGCCTCCGTCGCGATGATGGCCTCGCGCACCAACCTCATCCTCTCCATCCCGATGCTCTACGGGATGATCTCGGGCGGTCACATTCCGGGCTGACCATATCGCGGCGGCGCTTCCGAAAAAGGAGGCGCCGCCGCATCCTTATAGCGAGTTCCCATGCAGCTCACCGAATGGATCGCCGCCGCGCTCGGCCTCGCCACCGTCGGCCTGGTCGTCACCCGCAGCATGTGGAACTACCCGTTCGCGATCGCGATGGTCTCGCTCTACTTCTTCGTCTTCTGGGAGGCGAAGCTCTACAGCGACGCCCTGCTCCAGATCTTCTTCCTGGCGATCAACCTCTACGGCTGGGCTAACTGGCTGCGCTCCAAGCACCAGGCCGGCGAAGTCCTGGTCGGGGTAATGGCGAATGGCGAGCGTGCGCTCTGGCTCGGAGTCACCGGCCTCGCCAGCGTCGCCTGGGGCTGGGTGATGATGACGTACACGGACGCGGCGGCGCCCGTGTGGGATGCGCTGATCGCCGGCGGCAGCGTCGCCGCGCAGATCCTCCAGGCGCGTCGCCGGGTCGAATGCTGGATCCTGTGGATCGCCGTCGATGTGATCGCCATCCCGCTCTACTGGACGCGCGATCTCCACGCGACGTCGGCGCTCTACGTCGTGTTCCTGCTGATGTCGGTCGCCGGGCTGGTCGGCTGGTGGAAGGCCTACCACCGCCGGGAGGCGGTGGCGGCCTAGGAGCAACGAGCGCAGTGCGTGACGCTCAGACCAGTTTGATCTCGCGCAGCCGCTCCTGGAGATAGTCGTTGGCGGTAATCGGGGGCCATTTCGGCTCGTCGCCGGGCGGCACGGTGCCGGGCAGCGCCTCGATCATGAAGTCCGAGCGGAAGTGGAGGAAGAAGGGCATCGAGTAGCGCGAATGGCCCCAGCGCTCGCGCGGCGGGTTGACCACGCGGTGCGAAGTCGAGCGCAGGCGGCCGTTGGTCAGCCGCTGGAGCATGTCGCCGATATTGACGACGAGCTCGCCCGGCTTAGGCGAGACCGGGATCCATTCACCGTCCGTCGTGAGCAGCTCCAGGCCCGCTTCCTCGGCGCCGAGCAGCAGGGTGATCGTGTTGATGTCCTCGTGCGCGCCGGCGCGGACGTGGCTGCCCGGCTCGCCCTGGATCGGCGGGTAGTGGAGCAGGCGCATCACCGAATTGCCGTCGCGCACCGTGTCGACGAAATAATCCTCGTCCACGCCGAGATAGCGGGCGATCGCCTTCAGGATCTTCAGGCCGGTCCGGTCGAAGGTCGCGTAGAGCTCGGTGAAGGTGTCGCGGAAGCTCTCCACCCCGGCGGGCCAGACATTGTCGGGCATATGGCTGCGGAATGGATGGCCTTCGGGCAGGTCGCGGCCGACATGCCAGAATTCCTTGAGGTCGTGCGCCTTGTGGCCCTTGGCGGTCTCGATCCCAAACGGCGTGTAGCCGCGCGCGCCGCCCTGGCCTGCGATGTGGTAGCTCCGCTTCACCTCTTCCGGGAGCGCGAAGAAGGCTTTCGCTTTCTCTTCGGCGCGGTGGATCAGCTCGTCGGGAATGCCGTGATCGGCGATGATCGCGAAGCCATATTCCTCGAAGCTCCGGCCGATCTTCTGGGCGAAGGCCTCCGGATCGCGCTCGGCATCGGCGAGGGAGACGGACGCGACCTGGGGCCGCTCTTGTGCAATCGTGCTCATGCCCGCCGGTTTAGCCGATGTCGCAGCGCCCCGCCACTCCGGAGGCGCTAGGCCGGCAGCAGCAGCCCCGCGAGCGCGGCGCTCATCAGGTTCGCGAGCGAGCCGGCGATCAGCGCCTTGATACCGAGGCGGGCGATCACCGGACGCTGGTTGGGCGCGAGGCCGCCGGTCACGGCCATCTGGATCGCGATCGACGAGAAATTGGCGAATCCGCAGAGCGCGAAGGTGACGATCGCGACCGAGCGCGGGCTGAGCGTGCCGGCCTGCATTCCGCCGAGTTCGATGAAGGCGACGAATTCGTTCAGCACCAGCTTGGTCCCGAACAGGCCGCCGGCGGCGCCCGCCTCGTTCCAGGGAACGCCGATCAGGTACATGATCGGCTGGAAGACGTAGCCGATGATCTGCTGGAAGCTGAGTTCGGGATAGCCGAACCAGCCGCCGACCCCGCCGAGCAGGCCGTTGGCGAGCGCGACCAAAGCGACGAAGGCGAGCACCATCGCGCCGACCGCGACTGCCAGCTTCACGCCGGTCTGCGCGCCCTGGGCGGCTGCCATGATCACGTTGGCAGGCTGCTCGCCCTCCTCGAAGGTCTCGGCGACGTCGACGCGCTCCTCGGCCGGGGCGGTCGCGCCGTCCTCGAGCGGCAGCTCGTCCTTTCGCGGCTCGTCCGGCATCATGATCTTGGCCATCAGGATTCCGCCCGGCGCCGACATGAAGGCGGCGGCGAGGAGATAGGGGAGGGCCTGGGCGCCGAGCAGCGCCGCATAGGCGGCGAGGATGGTGCCCGCGACTCCGGCCATGCCGACGGTCATCAGGGTGAAGAGCTGCGGCGGCGCAAGCGACGCCAGATAGGGGCGGACGACGAGCGGCGATTCGCTCTGGCCGACGAAGATGTTCGCGGCGGAACCGAGGGCCTCGACCCGGCCAATGCCGGTCACCCAGCCGATCGCGCCGCCGACCCAGCGCACGATCCGCTGCATGATGCCGAGATAATAGAGGATCGCGACCAGGGCGGCGAAGAAGATGATGACCGGAAGAGCGGCGATGGCGAAGGCGTGCGCCGCGTTGGTGCAGGTGAATTCGGTGGCCGAGGCGACGTCAGCAGTGGGAACCGGCCGGACGCCGCGGTCCGGCACGCCGATCATGCAGGTGTTGCGCGCCAGGTCCCCGAACAGGAATTCGGTGCCCCTGCCGGCATAGCCGAGCAGGTTGGAAACTCCGCGGGACATGCCCTCGATGCCGGCGCGTCCCCAGGGCGTGTAGAGGACGAGGACCGCAATTCCGGCCTGCAGCGCGAAGGCGGCCGCGACCACGCGCAGGCGGATCGCGCGCCGGTTCGACGACAGCAGGAACGCAATGGCGAGGATCACGGCGATCCCCGCAACGCCCATCAGAAACTGCATAACCCCGTCCCCCGACTCTTCTTTTCTCTTACCAGACCATCTTTGTTTCGGCGGCTTTGGCGGCCGCGTCCAGCTTTTCGAACACGTCGGCGATCGTATCGGCGACGATCAGCTGCGCGCGCCGCGCCGGCGACATGAAGCCGCTCTCGGTCACATGATCGAGAAACTGGATCATCCCGTCCCAGAAGCCCGAGCAATTGAGCAGGGCGAAGGGCTTGGAATGATAGCCGAGCGCGTTCCACGTCCAGGCCTCGAACAATTCGTCGAGCGTGCCGATTCCCCCGGGAATGGCGACGAAGGCGTCGGTCAGCTCGGTCATCTTCGCCTTGCGCTCGTGCATCGAATTGACCGTGTGGAGCTCGGTCAGGCCGGTATGCGCCACTTCGAGATCGACCAGCGCCTGCGGGATCACGCCATAGACCTTGCCGCCGCCGGCGAGCACCGAATCGGCGACCACGCCCATCAGCCCGCGATGGCCGCCGCCATAGACCAGGTCGATTCGGCGCTCCGCCATGGCCGAGCCGAGCTCGGACGCGAGCGCAGCGAATGCAGGGTCCGCGCCCATCGACGAGCCGCAATAGACAGCGAGCCGTTTCATATGTCCGCCACCATCGCCGCGAGGTCGGCTTCGGGGCGTGCGCCGAAATGGGAGATGACCTCTGCGGCCGCGACCGCGCCCATGCGGAGGCTGTCCTCGATGCTCCGTCCGCGCGCCTGACCCACAAGGAATCCTGCCGCGAACAGATCGCCCGCGCCGGTGGTGTCCACAACGCCGGTGCCGATCCGCGCGATGGGCACGCGAGCCTCCTCGCCGCCCTGGATCGCGAGCGCGCCGTCCTCGCCGCAGGTGACGACGAGCAGCGGCACCTTGGGCGCGATCGCGGCGATGGCCGAGTCGCGGTCGGCGGTCCCGCCGAGCTCCCGAATCTCATTCTCGTTGGCGAAGAGCAGATCAATGTCGCCGCGATCGAGCATCGCCAGGATCTCGGCACGGTGCGGCTTGATGCAGGCGATGTCGGAGAGGGTGAAGGCGACCTTGCGGCCGGCCCGGTGGGCGATTCCCATCGCCTGCTCCATCGCCGCGCGCGGGCCCGCCGAGCGCCACAGATAGGCCTCGAGATAGAGGATCGCCGCGCCGGCGATCTGCGCTTCATCGAGCGCGGAGGCGTCAAGCTGGTGGGCCGCGCCGCGGAAGGTGTTCATCGTGCGCTGGGCGTCGGGCGTGACCAGGATCAGGCAGCGCCCCGTCGGCTCGCCATTGCTCTTCGCCGGAGTCAGGAACTCGACCCCGGAGGCGCGGATGTCGTGGGTGAAGATCTCGCCCAGCTGGTCCTCGGCAACCTGGCCGACGAAGCCGGCGCGCCCGCCCATCGCAGCGATCCCCGCGACGGTGTTGGCCGCCGATCCCCCACTGGTCTCGCGCGCATTGCGCATTTGCGCGTAAAGCCGCGTCGCGCCGTCGGCGTCGAGCACCTGCATCGAGCCCTTGACCAGGCCCTGGTCTTCCAGGAATTCGTCGTCGGCGGTGGCGATCACGTCCACCACGGCATCGCCGATCGCCAATACGTCCAAGCGCGTCTCAGTCACCGGCGGCTTGTGGCCGGAGAATGGCGCGACGGAAAGCCCTTTTTGCGCGGCCGGAAAGCGGTTACGCATCCGCCATGACGACATCCACCGCCCCGGCGCTGCCGCGCGCCCTGTTCGCTTATTCGATCTTCTACGGCGGCATGGTCTGCATCGCAGGCGTGCTCGCGAACAAGCAGGTCGCGCTCGGCCCGCTGGCTGTCGAGGCGGGAATCTTCGCCTTCCTGCTGCTGGTCATCGCTTCCAGCACGGTCGCAGAGCTCTATGGGCGCGAGACCGCGAACCGGCTGGTGACGATCGGCTTCGCCCCCCTCATCTTCTCGATCCTGCTCGGCATCTTCGTGCTCGCCTTGCCGCCCGCGCACGACATGCCGCCGGAGCGCGTCTCCGCCTTCAACATGATGATGGGGGCGACGCCGCGGATCTGGGCCGCAGGGATCATCGCCTACGGGGTGTCGCAGTTCCTCAACGTCACCATCTTCTCGGCGCTTCGCGGCAAGGGGGGCGAGGGGCGTCTGGTCTGGCTTCGGGCCGGGATCGCCGGAATCCTCTCGCAGATCGTCGACACGTTGCTGTTCATCACCATCTCCTTCTACGGCGTGTTCCCGATCACGGACCTGCTGCTCGGCCAGATGCTGGCGAAGGTCGTGCTGTCGGCGGTGCTGATCCCGCCCTTGGTCCAGCTCGGTGTCGCCTTTGGCCGACGGCTCGATTCCCGCGCCTGACTGGGGGCGCGCGGTCGCAGAGGCGGTCGCCGACCCGCTGATCGTCGTCGGCGAGGGGCGAATCCTCATCGCAAACGCTGCCGCGAGGGCGGTGCTCGGCGCCTGGATCGAGGGTCAGGACGTCCGCCTTGCCGTCCGGCACCCGGCGGCGGTCGAGCGTCTGCTCGGCCGCGACAGCGGTGGGGGCGAGGTGGAAATCGTCGGAATCGGCGGGCCGGAGCGGCGCTGGACCATGTCGGTCACGCCGTTCGGCGAGAGCCATCGCGCCGCCCGCTTCACCGACGTCAGCGAGGCCCGGGCAGCCGAGCAGATGCGGGTCGACTTCGTCGCCAATGCCAGCCACGAGCTGCGCACGCCGCTCGCCACGCTGATCGGCTTCCTCGAGACCCTTCGCGACGAGGCTGCGCGGGGCGATCCGGCAACGGTCGAGCGGTTCATCTCCATCATGGAAGCCGAGGCGCAGCGCATGCAGCGCCTCATCGACGATCTCCTCTCCCTCTCGCGGATCGAGGCGACCCGGTTCAGCACGCCGGCGGAGGCGGTGGCGTTGGCGCCCCTCGTCGAGGAGGTGCGCTCCAATCTCCAGCACCTCGCGGCCGAGCGCGGATCGGAGATCCGGATCGAAGCCGCCGAGGACCTGCCGCCGGTCGCCGGCGACCGAACCGAGCTCCTCCAGCTGGTCGACAATCTCGTCGGCAACGCGCTCCGCTACGGACGCAAGGAGCGTCCGGTCGTCGTCTCACTGGCACGCGAGGGGCGGATGCTCCATCTGGCGGTGCGCGACGAGGGGGAGGGGATCGCCGCCGAACATATTCCGCGCCTGACCCAGCGATTCTATCGCGTCGACGCCGGGCGGAGCCGTGCCGCCGGCGGGACGGGGCTCGGCCTCGCCATCGTCAAGCACATCGTCGAGCGTCACCGGGGCGAGCTTGAGATCGAGAGCAGGCTCGGCGAGGGCACGACCGCCCACGTCCGCTTGCCGATCGCCTAGTTCAGCGGGCCAGCAGCCAGATCAAAGCCGCGCTTCCGATCACGATCCGGTACCAGGCGAAGGGCGCAAAGCCGTGCCGGGTGACGATCTTGAGGAACCAGCGGATCACGATCAGGGCGACCACGAACGAGACGACGAAGCCGAGCGCGATCGTCCCCCAGGCGCCGGAATCGAGCGATTCCGCGTTCTTGAGCAGGTCGTAGGTGCTCGCCGCCAGCATGGTAGGGACGGCCAGGAAGAAGCTGTATTCGGCCGCCGTCTTACGCTCGACTCCCAGCGAGAGCGCGCCGAGGATGGTCGCGCCCGAGCGGCTGACTCCCGGGATCATCGACAGGCACTGGATGAAGCCGATGCCGAGCGCGGTCTTCCAGCTCATCTCCTCGACGCTGCGCGTGGTCGGATGCTTCACGATCCGCTCGATCAGCAAGATCGCGATTCCGCCGACGATCAGGGCGACGCAGACCAGCTCCGGGCTGCCGAGCATCGCCTTCACATAATCGTAGACGACGAAGCCGATCGCCATGGACGGGATGAAGCCCAGGAGGACGTTGCGGGTGAAGGTGATCGCGGCCGGGTCGCGCCGGACGAGGCCGGCCAGTACGTCCGTGAATGTCCGCCAGTAGAGGACGATGACCGCGAGGATCGCCCCCAGCTGGATGACGATCTCGAATGTGCCCGAGGCCTCGCTGTCGAAGCCGAGCAGCTCGGCGGCGAGGACGAGGTGGCCGGTCGAGGAGACCGGGATGAACTCGGTGACGCCTTCGACGATGCCGAGCAGGATGATGGTGAGAAGCGACGCGTCCATATACTAGGCCTGCCGCGCTCAGTAAGGCGACTTGGCGGCGAAGCGGCCGGAGCGGCGATAGGCGGTGAGCCAGCCCTCCGCGATCGCTGCGAGCGGTGAGGGCGGGCGGCCGAAATCCTCGAAACCGGTGCCGCCGCCCGGCACGACGCTGTCCTTCTGCATCATCATCCACTGGTCGCGGGTGACCGGCGCGCCGGGAAGCCAGCCGATCAGGCCGCAGAGGATGCCCGAGATGGAGTCGGGCACGTCCACGATCGGCTTGCCGGCGCGGCCGGTGCGCTCCAGCACCCACTCATTGAGCGCACGCATCGTCATCACCTCGGGGCCGCCGAGCTCGAACGTGCGGCCGGCGAAGCGGCCCGGCTCGACCGCGGCGCGGGCGATGGCCTGGCCGAGATCGGCGGCGTGGACGGGCTGGAGCTTCCAGCCTGGCCGGATGACGGGCACGAAGGGCAGCATCCGGCCCATCGCCGCGAAGCGGTTGACGAAATTGTCCTCGGCGCCGAACGCGACCGAGGGGCGGAAGATCGTGGCCGCGGCGAAAGCCTCGCGGACCGCGATCTCGCCCTCCCCCTTGGTCCGCGCATAATGCGAATCGCTCTCCGGGTCGGCACCCAGAGCGGAGACATGGACCAGCGTCTCGGCCCCGACCGAAGAGGCCGAACGGGCGATGTTGGCGGCGCCGTCGCGATGGACCTCGTCGAAGTCGCCGTCGAGGATCCCAACGAGGTTGACCACCGCGTCGCTCCCCTGCACCGCGCGCTCGACCTGCTCGGGGCGGGTGACGTCGACTGCGGCGAACTGGATCTGGCCCACCGCCGCCAGCGGCTTCAGGAAATAGGCGCTGCGCGGATCGCGCTGGGCGATGCGGACCCGCTGGCCACGGGCGAACAGGGCCTGGGCCACGTAGCGGCCGATGAAGCCGCCTCCACCGAAGAGGGTGACCAGCCGTTCCGTCTTGATTGCCATTGCGCTCGTCCGTGAAAATCGGGCCCCCATTGCCCCGCCGCAGGTCGATTGACAAGCGCTTGCGGCCCCCCTAGTTCGCGCCTCCTACCCCGTGCCCAGATGGCGGAATTGGTAGACGCACCAGCTTCAGGTGCTGGCGCTCGCAAGGGCGTGGAGGTTCGAGTCCTCTTCTGGGCACCACTTTCCCCTAAGCCGTCCCGGCCCGGGAAAACACCGAAAATCGAAGGCTTTGCACGGATGGTGTTACATCTGTGCAAGCTTGGCCCGTGTTCCCGACGCCGCTTGCGAATGCCGGTGAAAAGGCAGACACTCGGCTCTTCCTCGCGGCAGCGGGAGTTCGCAATGAACGTCACGCGGAAGCTGAACCGTCGCTCTTTCATGCGGCAGGTAACCGGGGGCGCGGCCGCTGGAGCACTCGGCATCGTCAGCGTCGAGGCCCGGGCGTGGCAGCAGCCACCTTATACCGGCGTCACCGACAGCGACAGCGGGTCAAACAGCGACAGCCCCGGCTATGGTCGCGGCGGAGCCGGCGCGATCTCGGACAATGACAGTGGCCCCAACGCCGATCCCGGCGGTCAGGGCCGCAACGGGCGCAACCGGGGTCAGCCGCCCGCCAGTGGAATCACCGATAGCGACGGGGGCCCCAACGCCGACCCCCGCGGCCGCGGCCGGGGCGCCACCACCGGCTTTTCGGACCAGGACAGCGGTGCAAATGCCGACCCGTCTGGACGCGGCCGCGGCACGGTCCGGAACGGGCCCTATTCCGGCTATTCGGACAACGATTCTGGCGAGATTCACGACCCGCCGGGCCGCGGCGTCGGGCGGGGCGGCCCCACCGGCTATACCGGCCTCACCGACAGCGATCCCACCGACCGCGGCGGCTACGGGCTCGGGCCCAACCGCCGTCGGCAAGAGGTGCGCGGCTACCAGCGGCGCGCCGGCGGCCAGTGCCTCCGCTACAGCGGGTCGACCGACAGCGACAGCGGTGCGGTGCGCGACCCCGCCGGCTACGGCCACGAAAACGGGAACAATGTCGTCGAAGACTATTACTGCCGGTGAAGCGGCACCATTTGGGTGACGGTCCAATGTCGGCGCGTGCCGATTGATCGTTTCACGCCGCGTCGCCGCTGCCTGGGTGGCGGCCGGCGCGCTGGGGGACGAGGAGGATCAAGGCGACGATCGCGATCCCGAGCGCCAGCGATGCGAGCGGTCGGCTCAGGTCCAGCCCTCCGCTCGCGATCGGCTTGTCGAGCCAGTCCCCGACCGTCGCGCCGAGCGGCCGGGTGAGGATGAAGGCGGCCCAGAACAGGAAGATGCGCGAAATCGTGGTGGCGTAATAAAGCCCAGCCAGGACGATCAGCAGCGCGCCGAAGAACAATGCGCCGCCGCCGTAGCCGAGGCTCGAATCCGCGATCCAGTCGCCGAGTGCGGTCCCCAGCGTCTGCGAGAAGGTGATCGTCACCCAATAGAAGAGCTCTTCGCGCGGGCTTACGATCGAATCGACCGAGATCGTGCCCGTCGACCGGTACCAGGCGAACAGCGAGCCGAGCACGCATGCGAGCAGCAGGAGGGAGCCGCCCGGATAGCCCAGTCCGACGGAGCGCGTCGCGAAGTCCGCCAGCGTGGTGCCTGCCGTGGTCGATGCGACGATGGTCGCCCAGTAGAGCCATGGATTGAATCGCTGCGCGCGAATCTGGGCCCAGACCAGGAGGATGAGCAAGGCGCCGAAGATCGCGGTGCCGACCAGATAGCCATTGAGCCCGCCCTGTCCGGCCTGCGGCGTCGTCTCGCCGAGCCAGCTCATCGACACGCTGTCGCCGCCCGTCTCACCGAGCGTGGTCGCCAGGATCTTGATGATCCAGAATCCCAGCGTCACGGCTGGAACCTTCGTTCGGGAATCGCGGGACTCGATCGCCATCGGATGGACCCTGCGTCGGCCTGCGTCAGTCGGCCGAGAGCGCAAGGATATAGATGCGCGAGGCCGACGTCCAATGTCGGCGCGTAGCACGGCCGGCGTGCCGACCGGGCTCAGTCGCCGTGAAGGGCCGCGAAGGCGGCGGCGGCGCCGAACAGACCGGGCTCGGGGTGAATCACCAGTTTCACCGGCATCTCGTCCATCCGGCGCTCGAAGCGACCCTTGGCGATGAAGCGGTCCCTGAAACCCGATCCGGGCAGATGGTCGGCGAGGCGGCGGCCGACTCCGCCGGCGATCACAACGGCGGACGCGCCCTGGGCGAGCGCGACGTCGCCCGCCACAGCGCCCAGCGCCAGGCAGAGGCGATCGAGCGCCGCCGTCGCAAGCGCATCCTCGCCAGCCAGCGCCGCCCGCCAGAGGGACTTGTCGTCGCGGTAGGTCGCGGGACGGCCTTCGATTCCCGCGAGCGTTTCGTAGAGATTGGCGAGGCCGGGGCCGGAGGCGATGCGCTCGACCGAGACCCGCCGATAGCGCTGGCGAAGCGCCGCGAGGATCCGGTCCTCGAGTGCGTCGAGCGGCGCGAAATCGACATGGCCGCCCTCGGTCTCGATCACCGCGTAGCCGCCCGCCCGCCGAACGAGCTGGGCCACGCCCAGGCCCGTGCCGGGCCCGACGATGCTGATCACGCCCTCATCCGGAAGCGGCACGTCGGGCCCGCAGACGTGGCGGAACTGGTCGGGGCCCAGCTGCGCGACGGCATGGCCGACCGCGCCGAAATCGTTGACCAGCACGAAGCGCTCGAGCCCGAGCCGCCGCGCGAGCTCGGCAGGGCGGATGATCCAGGGATTGTTGGTGAGCTTCAGGATTTCGCCGCCGACGGGCCCGGCGACCGCAATCCCTGCGCAGCCCGGAAGCGGGCGGCCGAGCCTTGCTGCGAAGGCCGCCCACGCCGTCTCGATACCCGCATGATCTGCGGTTGCGAAGGTGCAGTCCGGCCCGAGCGCCTCCACCCGGGCGCCGGCCAGTTCGGCAATGGCGAAGCGGGCGTGGGTGCCGCCAATATCGACCGCGACGATCTCGCTCACTCTGCCTCCCTCGTCCACGGCTGCTATCACGCGCGCCCGAGCGGATCGGTTCCCGCTGGCTAGTCGGCGATGCGCAGGATGTAGGGGCCGTGGCCTTCGGGGCTGAGCGCGTAGACGCGGACGATATAGTCGCCGTCGACGGGCGCCTCGAACACCAGAAGGGCGCTGAGGCCGGGGCCGCTATCGTCGTCGGTCGCCATCGACGGACCGTCGCGCTCGGCGGCGGCCATCACCTCGATCAGGGGATCGAAGGCCTCCGTGTCGGCGCGGATCATCGCGATCTGCCCCCGGCGCAAGCTCACCTGATAATCGTCGAAATGGCGGCCCTCGGCCTCGGGATCGTTCGGTGTGATCTCGCCCTGGAAGACCTTCCAATAGCTGGTCTCGGTCGTCTGGTGGGCGGTGACCGGCGTGGGCAGCGGCGGCAGCCGGCTAAGGCCCACGGTGTAGGCGCCTCGGCTGCGCTCGCCGAAGCTGCGCACGCGAACGATATAGTCGCCCGCCGCCGCAGCGTTCAGCACGTAGCGCGAATTGAGGCTCATCCCGTCATCGTCGTTGCTGCCGATGGCGACGGCGTTGCCCGCCCGGAAGATCTCGACGACCGGATCGAACTCGTCGGAGGTGACGGTGACGGCGAGACGCTCGCCGGCGGCGACGCTGATCCGGTGCTCGTCGAAGTAGGAATGACCGTCGGCGACGGGATCGCTCGAATCGAGCCGTCCCTGGATGCTCCGCTCCTGCGCCAGGCCTGCGCTCGCCCAAAGCAGCAGGCCGAACGCCGCCGCAGTCTTCAACTCTCTCATGTCGGTGCCCCCATGCCCTTCCCCGGGGGGAGGATAGGGGCAGCGTCGGCGGCGCGCTAGCCCGCGAAGCGGTCTGCGGCGCGGATCAGGCCGTCGAGGACCCCGGGCTCGTTGAACAGGTGGCCGCCGTCCGGAACGATCTCGAGCTCGGAGCCCGGCCAGGCCTTGTGCAGCGCCCAGGCCGCCGCTGGCGGCGTGCACATGTCGTGGCGGCCCTGGACGATGATTCCGGGAATGCTCGCGAGCTTGCCGGCGTTGCGGAGCAGCTGGCCGTCGTCGAGCCAGGCGCGGTGGTGCATATAGTGATTCTCGATGCGCGCGATCGCGATCGCATAATCGTCGTCCGTGAATTCCTCGATCACGCTCGGATCGGGGAGCAGGGTCACCGTCTCCGCCTCCCACTTGCTCCAGGCCTTTGCCGCTTCGAGCTGGGCGGCGCGATCCTCCCCGATCAGCCGGGCGCGATAGGCGGAGACGAGGTCGCCGCGCTCGGCCTCGGGGATCGGCGCGAGGAATTCCTCCCATTTGTCCGGATAGACTTCGGACGCGCCCCATTTGTAGAGCCAGTCGAGCTCGCTCTGGGCGAAGGTGAAGATCCCGCGCAGCACCAGCTCGCTGACCCGATCGACGTGGGTCTGGGCATAAGCGAGAGCGAGGGTCGAGCCCCAGGAGCCGCCGAAGACCAGCCATTTGTCATGCCCCGCCATCTCGCGCAGCCGCTCGATGTCGGCGACGAGGTGCCAGGTCGTGTTCGCCTCGAGCGACGCATAGGGCGTCGAGCGGCCGCAGCCGCGCTGATCGAAGAGCAGGACGTCGTAGCGCTCGGGGTCGAACTGGCGGCGATGGTCGGTGCTGATCCCGCCGCCGGGGCCGCCGTGGAGGAACACGGCGGGCTTGCCGCCGGGGCGGCCGTACCGTTCCCAGTAGATCTGATGGCCGTCCCCCACATCCAGCATGCCGCTCTCATACGGCTCAATCGGCGGATAGAGGGTGCGGCGCTCGGCCATCAGAAGCTCTCCTCCTCGTAAATGTGCGAGAGATTGCCCGCCCAGGCGCCGTGATAGCGTTCGAGCAGGCGCTCGGCCGGGGTCTGGCGGCGCGCGAGGATCTCGCGCAGCGGATCGAGGAAGCCGGATTCGGTGTCGCCGGCCGCGTTGAGGCGATTGCGTGCCTGGAGCCCGGATTCGGCGATGGCGAGGATCCGGTCGCCGAGGTCCGCGAGCGGCTCGCCGTCGGGCGTGACCGCCGCGAGGCCGAGCCGGGGAACGTCGTCGCGAAGCTTCTGCCGGCCGTCCATCGACCAGTGCTTCACCTCGTCCCAGGCGGCGTCGAGCGCGGACTGGTCGTAGAGCAGGCCGACCCAGAGAGCGGGGAGGGCGCAGATCCGGCTCCACGGGCCCCCGTCCGCGCCGCGCATCTCGAGGAAGGA
>JAEWCW010000092.1 GCA_023390415.1 Pseudomonadota bacterium
CAACTTCTCGGCGCCGAACCCGGCGCTGCCGCGCCATGCCTCGGCGGAGGTCCGCACCGCAGCGCCGGCGATCCGGCCGCAGGTCCGCCGCGCTTCGGCCATCCAGCTGCCGCGCGCCGGCAACGGAAGCTTCGTCGTCCAGCTGGGCGCCTTCGCCAATCCGGCCAATGCCGATCGCGCCTGGGGCCTCGCCGCCAGCCGCTTCGGCCTCGCGAATGCGCAGCCGCATCGCGCGACTGTCAACATCGGCGGCCGCACGCTCCATCGGGTCGCGATCGGCGGTTTCTCGAGCCGCGCCGAGGCGGCCCGGGTCTGCGCCTCGATCCAGTCCCGCGGCGGCAGCTGCTTCGTCCGCGGCACCTCCGGCGACACGCCGGTGCGCTGGGCGGGCCGGAGCACGCGCGCCAATCGCGGCTAAAAGTTCCTCCTCACTCCGGGGGCTGACGGCCGGCGCCTCAGGGCGTCGGCCGTTTCTTTGTCAGCAGGGCCTCGAGCCGGTCGAGCAACTCCGCCTGGCTCGGAAGGATCATCGCCCGCGCTTCGTCGAGGCCGAACCAGCGCGCCCGGTCGACCTCGGGGAAGCTGGCCGTCTTGCCGCTCCTCGGCGGCCATTCGATCGTGAAGTGGCTGCTCCGGATGGCATCGGCGTTGAGATCGCCTTCCATGGCGAAGGCCTCGACGATCTTGCCGCCTTTCTGGCGGATCGTGGCGAGCGGAAGCAGCTCACCCTCCGCCACGCTTCCAAGCTCTTCGGCGAACTCGCGCCTCGCCGCCGCCTCAGCGCTCTCGCCCTGCTCGATCAGGCCCTTGGGCATCGACCAGGCGCCTGCATCCTTGCCGCGCCAATAGGGGCCGCCGAAATGAACCAGCAGAAGCTCGGGACCGCCAGGGCGACGGCGGAACATGAGGATGCCGGCGCTCCTCAGGAAGCGCTCTCCAGCCGGGTGAAGCGGACCGGCAGCATCTCGGTGATCTCGAGCGTGCCGTCCGAGCCCTTCTGGACCAGGCTGAGCTGCTGGACGTCCTCACCGCCCAGCGGGATCACCATCCGGCCGCCGGGCGCGAGCTGCGCGGCGAGCTGCGGGGGGATCTCCTTCGAGGCGGCCGTGACCAGGATCCGGTCGAAGGGCGCGTGCTCGGACCAGCCGCGCGAGCCGTCGCCGACCCGGATCGCGATCCCCTCATAGCCGAGGGTCGAGAGGCGAACGCCGGCCTCGGCCGCGAATTCCTCGACGATCTCGACGCTCCATAGCCGTGCGCCAAGCTCTGCGAGCAACGCCGACTGGTAACCGAAGCCGGTGCCGACCTCGAGCACGCGCTGGCCCGCCCTCACCTCGAGCAGGTCCAGCATCAGCGCGCCGATGAAGGGCTGGGAGAGGGTCTTGTCGAAGCCGAGGGGGAGGGGGCTGTCCTGATAGGCTGCGCCGGCGATCTGGCGCGGTACGAACAGGTGGCGCGGCACCTTCATCAGCGCGGCGGTGAGCTCCGGGCCCGGCGCCTCGCGCCCAAGCTCCTCGCTGGCGAGATCGAAATGGATGCCGATCACGTCCACCATGTGGCGGCGCAGGATAGCGAGATGCCGATCGGTCATCGGTTTCATGGCAGCCTCCGCCATCGCGTCTCCACGCACGGGAGATAGGTGGTCCGTGGCGACTTGCCAGCCCTCCCGCACGCGCTTGCCGGGCGCCGGGCGCCGCATTAGAGGAATGCCTCCCGCGGCCCCCGTGGCGGAATTGGTAGACGCGCTCGACTCAAAATCGAGTTCTGCAAAGAGTGTCGGTTCGAGTCCGACCGGGGGCACCAAGACGCTTCGTCTAGCGATTCCTGCCGATCGGCGCCCCGAGCGCCTCCGCCGCCCGCGCGACCTCCTCGTCGGAGGGCGGCTCGGGCAGTTCCTCGCCGGGTGCGAGCGCCTCGTCCGGAATGCCCGGGCCGGTGCCTGCGATCGTCTCGTTGACCGGCCGCTCGTTCGGGCCGGTGCTGATCTTGGGCCTGTCCTTCATCGTCTCGCTCCTCACGCCGCCGGCGGGAAGAGCGAGGGAGGAGGGGCGGAGGTTCCGCGGCTCAGCGCTGCTCCACCGGAATATAATCGCGGGCGGTCTCGCCGACATAGAGCTGGCGCGGGCGGCCGATCTTCTGGTCGGGGTCGGAGATCATCTCGTTCCACTGCGCGACCCAGCCGACGGTGCGGGCGAGGGCGAAGAGGGCGGTGAACATCGAGGTGGGGAAGCCGATCGCGTTGAGGATCACGCCGGAATAGAAATCGACGTTCGGATAGAGCTTCTTCTCGATGAAATAATCGTCCTGGAGGGCGATGCGCTCGAGCTCACGGGCGGTGTCGAGCACCGGATCGGAGATTCCGAGCCGATCGAGCACCTCCTCGGCGGTCTTCTGCATCACCTTCGCGCGCGGATCGAAATTCTTGTAGACGCGGTGGCCGAAGCCCATCAGCCGGAACGGGTCGTCCTTGTCCTTGGCGCGGGCGATATATTCGGGGATCCGCTCCGGACGGCCGATCTCGCGAAGCATGTTCAATGCAGCCTCGTTGGCGCCGCCATGGGCCGGGCCCCACAGGCAGGCGATTCCGGCCGCGATGCAGGCGAACGGATTGGCCCCCGACGAGCCGGCGAGGCGGACGGTCGAGGTCGAGGCGTTCTGCTCGTGATCGGCGTGGAGGATGAAGATGCGGCGCATCGCATTCTCGATGACCGGATCGACCTCATATTCCTCGGCCGGGACGCCAAAGGTCATGCGGAGGAAGTTGCCGGTGTAGGAGAGCGAGTTGTCCGGGTAGAGGAAGGGCTGGCCGATCGAATATTTGTAGGCCATCGCCGCGATGGTCGGCATCTTCGCGATCAGCCGGTGCGACGCGATCATGCGCTGCTCGGGATCGGTGATGTCGGTCGAATCGTGATAGAAGGCGCTGAGCGCCCCGACGACCCCGCACATGATCGCCATCGGATGGGCGTCGCGCCGGAAGCCGCGATAGAAGGTCGCGAGCTGCTCGTGGACCATCGTGTGGCGCGTGATCGTGTAGCTGAAGTCGCTTAGCTCGGTCGCGGTCGGAAGCTCGCCGTGGAGGAGGAGGTAGGCGACCTCCATGAAGGTCGATTTCTCGGCGAGTTGGTCGATCGGATAGCCGCGGTGCAGGAGGATGCCCTCGTCGCCGTCGATATAGGTGATCGCCGAGCGGCAGCTGGCCGTAGAGGTGAAGCCCGGATCGTAGGTGAAGGCGCCCGACTGGGCATAGAATTTGCGGATGTCGACGACATCGGGGCCGACCGTGCCCGAAAGCACGTCATATTCGAGTTGCTTGCCGCCGACGCTCAGAGTCGCCTTGTCCGCCATCCTAAAGCTCCTTCATCCGGTCCGCGATCCGCGCCAGCGATTCCTCGCGGCCGAGCAGGACCAATACATCGAAAATACCCGGCGACGTCGCCCGGCCGGTCAGCGCGGCCCGCAACGGCTGCGCCAGCTGGCCCAGCTTCACGCCTTCGGCCTCGGCAACCTCTCGAACGGCCTGCTCTGTCGATTCCTTGCCCCATTCGGCAAGCCCGTCGAGGCGCCGGTGGAGGAGTGCGAGCAGGTCCGCCGCGCCGCCCTCTAGCAGCGCCGAGGCCTTCTCGTCCATGTCCAGCGGCCGGGTCCGGAACAGGAAGGTCGCACCCTCGGCAAGCTCGTTGAGCGACTTGGCGCGAGGCTTGAGCTCCGGCATCGCGCGGGCGAGCAGCGCCAGGCCCTCGTCGCCGAGATCGCGGCCGATCAGCTTCGCCGTGCGCGGCGCGACCAGGCGCGCAAGCCGCCCGTCGTCCGCCTCGCGGATGTAGTGGCCGTTGAGATTCTCGAGCTTCTTCGTGTCGAAGCGCGAGGGGGAGCGGCCGACGCCGTCGAGATCGAACCACTGGATGGCCTGATCGCGGCTGATGATCTCCTCGTCGCCATGGCCCCAGCCCAAGCGGAGCAGATAATTGGCGACCGCCTCGGGAAGGAAGCCGAGCGCGTCATAATCCATCACGCCGGTCGCGCCGTGGCGCTTGGACATCTTGGCGCCGTCCTGGCCGTGGATCAGGGGGACGTGGGCGTAGGTCGGCTCGGGCCAGCCCATCGCCTTGATGATGGCGAGCTGGCGGAACGCGTTGTTGAGATGATCGTCGCCGCGGATGACGTGGGTGACGCCCATGTCGTGATCGTCGACGACGACCGCGAGCATGTAGGTGGGGCTGCCGTCCGAGCGGAGCAGGATGAAGTCGTCGAGCTCGCTGTTCTGGACGGCGACTCGGCCCTGGACCTTGTCCTCGATCACCGTCTCGCCCTCGCGCGGGGCCTTGAGGCGGATGACGTAGGCGCCTTCGCCCTCGTGCGCGGCGTCCCGCCACGCGCTCTCGGTGCGGAACGGGCGACGCTCGGCCTGGGCGGCGGCGCGCTGGGCGGCGATCTCCTCCTGGCTCATCCAGCAGCGATAGGCGTGGCCCCGGGCGAGCAATTCGTGCGCCACTTCGGCGTGGCGCGCCCAGAATTGCGACTGATAATATTCGTGGCCGTCCCAATCGAGCTCGAGCCAGCGCATGCCCTCCAGGATCGCGTCGATCGCCTCGGGCGTCGAGCGGGCCTTGTCCGTATCCTCGATGCGCAGCAGGAACTTGCCGCCCATGCGGCGCGCATAGAGCCAGTTGAACAAGGCGGTGCGCGCGCCGCCGATATGGAGGAAGCCGGTCGGCGAGGGCGCGAAGCGGGTGACGACGCCGGCTGGCTCTGGGCTTGCGCTCACGCGCTTCATCTCCAAGGATGGGGTCATGGCGACCGGGAACGCGAGCGCCCCTAGCATAGAGGTTCCGCCGCCACCAAGGGGCTGGATCGCGCGATATCGCGCATGGCCGCACCGGCTCGGGACGGCGATCGAGGCGCTGGCCGACCGCGAGCGGGACCAGCTTCCCCTGTGGCTCCCGGTCGGGCTGATCGTCGGGACCGCCGGCTGGTTCTGGCTTGCGGGGCGCGAGGCCTGGATCGCCTTCCTGCTTCTCGCCGCCGCGGCGATGCTGGGGGCGCTGGCATTGGGCTGGGGGACCCGGTGGGGGCGGGCGCTCGCCATCTTCTGCCTCGCCGTCATCCTTGGCTGCGGCAATGTCTGGTGGCGCGCCGAGCGGGTTGCCGCGCCGCGGCTCGAGCGACCGCAGCTCGCCAGCTTCGAGGGGCGAATCGAGACGGTCCAGCGCCTGCCGGCGCGCGAGACCGTTCGAGTGGTCGTCGCGACCGAAGGTGGCGCCCTGCCTCGACGGGTGCGCGTCAACGTCGATTCGAAGGACGCGTCGGCGGCGCTGGAGCCGGGCGCTCGGATCCGGGCCCGCGCCTGGCTGATGCCGCCGGCGCCGGCGGCGGTTCCGGGCGGCTACGATTTCGCCCGCGCCGCCTGGTTCCAGGGAATCGCCGCGACCGGACGGGCGCTCGACCTGTCGGTGATCGCGGCGCCGGAGGGCAGGGGATTCGCGGCGCGGCTGGCCGGCTGGCGGCAGGGCCTGGCCGACCATATCCGCTCGCGGCTCGGCGGCACGGAGGGCCAGATCGCGGTCGCCCTCGCCACCGGCGACCAGGGCGGGATCGGCGAGGCGGACGCGGAAGCGATGCGCCGCTCGGGCCTCGCCCACCTGCTCTCGGTGAGCGGTCTCCACCTGACCGCCGTCGTCGGCGCGGTGATGCTCCTGACCCTGAAGCTGCTCGCCCTGAGCCCGGCGTTGGCGCTCCGCTTCCGGCTCGTCCTCGTCGCTGCCGGTGTAGGCGCGGTCGCCGGCATCGCCTACACGCTGATGACGGGCGCCGAGGTGCCGACGGTGCGCGCCTGCATCGCGGCGCTGCTCGTCCTCGCCGGGGTCGCGCTCGGGCGCGACGCTCTGACCCTGCGCCTGCTCGCCTTCGGCGCGCTGGTCGTGCTCATTCTCTGGCCGGAGACTCTGGTCGGGCCGAGCTTCCAGCTCAGCTTCGCGGCGATCATGGCGATCGTCGCGCTCCACGAGCATCCCCGAATCCAGGCGCTCCTCGCCCGCCGCGAGGAACCCTGGTGGGCGAAATCGGGCCGGGTGCTGCTCGCCTTGCTGCTCACCGGCCTTGCGGTCGAGATCGTGCTGATGCCGATCGCGCTCTTCCACTTCCACCGCGCCGGCCTCTACGGCGCGCTCGCCAACATCGTCGCGATCCCGCTCACCACCTTCGTGATCATGCCGCTCGAGGCTTTGGCCCTGCTGCTCGACCTGGCCGGCCTCGGCGCGCCCTTCTGGTGGCTCGCCGGCAAGGCGCTGTCGCTTCTCCTGGGCCTCGCCCACGCAGCCGCCGCGGCGCCCGGCGCGGTCGCGATGCTTCCGACCATGCCGGCGCCGGCCTTCGCTTCGATCGCGTTCGGCGGCCTCTGGATCTGCCTCTGGCGGACGCGCCTTCGCCGCTGGGGCATGGTGCCGGTGCTGGCCGGTACGGTCTGGACCCTGTCCACGCCCGCCCCGGACATCCTGGTCACCGGCGACGGCCGCCATCTCGCGCTGCGCGGACCTTCGGGCGAGCTTGCCATCCTGCGCGACCGTGCCGGCGACTATGTCCGCTCATTGCTCGCCGAGAATTCCGGCGAGGAGGCCGAATTCGCCGAGATCGAGGCCTTGCCCGCAGCCGCCTGCAGCCGCGATCTCTGCGCGATCGACATTCTCCGCGACGGTCGCCGCTGGCGCCTGCTGGCCACGCGCACGCGCGATTTCGTCTCGATCCCCGAATTTCGCCGCGCCTGTGCCGAGGCCGACATCGTGGTCAGCGACAGGCGGCTGCCGCGAACCTGCGTCCCGCGCTGGCTGAAGGCGGACCGGGAGTTCCTGGCTCAGCACGGCGGCATTGCCATCCGTCTGGGGCGCACCGCCTCCGTCGACACCGTTGCCGACGCCGAGGGGCACCACCGCTGGGCGGGATCGAGCCGGCGCTAGCCGTGGCGCCCGCGGCCGCGCCCGCGTCCGACCGGGTCCGCATATTGGCCGGTGTCGCTGTCCGTGACTCCGCCGCCGCGCCCGCCGCCGCGTCCGCGTCCAACGGGGTCGGCATATTGGCCGGTGTCGCTGTCCGTTACGCCGCTGCCGCCGCCGCGCCCACCGCCGCGTCCGCGGCCGACGGGGTCGGCATATTGCCCGGTGTCGCTGTCCGTCACGCCGCCGCCACCGCGTCCGCCACCGCGTCCCCGGCCGACGGGATCCGCATATTGGCCGGTATCAGCGTCGGTGACCCCGCCGCCACGGCCGCCGCCGCGCCCTCGCCCAATCGGATCGGCGTAGCGGCCGGTATCGCTGTCAGTAACCCCGCGTCCGCCGCCGCCATTCCGACCCCGGCCGGGCGGGTCGGCATAGGGGCCCGTATCGGCGTCCGTCGGTCCGTAGCCGCCGCGCCCGCGCCCGGGCGGATCGGCATAGGGTCCGGCGTCATTGTCCGTGACTCCGCGCCCGACGCCGCGATAGCGCCCGCGCCCGATCGGATCGGCATAGCGCCCGCTGTCGGAGTCCGTGGGGCCGGTCATGCAGCCAGTGAGGCCAAGCGCGCTTCCACCGATCGCCGCGGTGCCGGCGACGCTTCGGAGGAAGGAACGTCGGTTGAGCTTGCGCAGGCCCTTCATGATCGCTTCTCCCGATCGATTGTTTCTGGCGAGCCTAGCATGCACGGGGGCGCTGGCAAGTTGGCGCGGCGGACGTTAGCCCACGCCCATGCCGATCAGCCTCATTTGCCTCGATGCCGACGACACGCTCTGGCACAACCAGCTCTGGTTCGACCGCAGCTTCGGGGCCTTCGCCCGGCTGATGGCGCCCTTCGCGCCCGCGGACGAGGTCCAGCGCCTGCTCGACGCGACCGAACATCGCAACCTCGGCGCCTATGGCTATGGCGCCAAGGGCTTCATCCTGTCGATGATCGAGACCGCGTCGGACCTTGCGGGCGACGCGCTCCAGCCCGCAACCGTGCGCGAGCTGCTCGCGATCGGGCGCGAGATGCTGGCTCATCCGGTCGAGCCCCTGGAAGGGGTGGCGGACGCGCTTCCCGCACTCGCGTCGCGCGCGCCGCTGGTGCTGGTCACCAAGGGCGATCTCCATCACCAGGAGGCGAAGGTCGCGGCTTCCGGATTCGGCGCCTATTTCACCGGGGTCGAGGTGGTCAGCGACAAGCATCCGGAGACCTATGCCCGGATCTTCGAGCGCTATGGAACGGCGCCCGAGCACGCGGTGATGGCCGGCAATTCGATGCGATCGGACGTGCTCCCCGTGCTCGAGGCCGGAGCCTGGGCGGTGTTCATCCCGTTCGAAGGGACATGGGTGCACGAGGATGCGGAGGCGCCAGCCGGCCACCCACGCTATCGGGAGCTGCCGCGTCTTGCCGACCTCGCGCAATGGGTCGACGACATAGGCTGAGCATTCGCCCGGAGGTGCGATCAAATTGGATCGCAGCTTCGCGGTGGGGGAGCTTATTCGTAGGTCGCGTCGCTATGGACGGCGGCGAGCTCGTTGCCGCTGGGATCGAGGAAGTGAAAGCGGCGGCCGCCGGGAAAGCCGAAGATGGGCCGCACGATCCGCCCGCCGGCGCGCTCCACGTCGGCCAGCGCCGCCTCGAGGTCGGCGACTTCGATCACCGGCAGCGGCGCCTTGGTCGCCTCGGACGAATCGCCCTGGACCCCAATGTCCGTGTCCCCGGTCATCGTCGCCGCGTAGGTCGGGCCGAACGCGGTCATCTCCCAGCCGAACGCCGCCTCGTAGAAGCGCCTGGCGGCGTCCGTGTCGGATACGGGAAGCTCGACATAATTGAGCCGCGGCTTGGTCATCTGGTTCAGCCCCCTCAATATCGCCGCAGCAGGCCTGCGAGGCGGCCCTGGACCTGGATCTGGTCGGGGCGGTAGCGCTGCGGGTCGTAGCGGCGGTTGGCCGGGTCGAGGCGGATCATCGAGCCTTCGCGGCGGAAGGTCTTGAGGGTCGCCTCCTCATTGTCGACGAGCGCGACGACGATCTCTCCGTCGCGGGCGCTGTCGGTCTTGCGGATGAGGGCATAGTCGCCGTCGAGAATGCCTTCGTCGACCATCGAATCGCCGGCGACCTGGAGCGCATAATGCTCGCCCGGGCCGAGCAAGGCGGCGGGGACGGGGAGGGTCTCGGTGCCCTGCAGCGCCTCGATCGGCGTGCCTGCAGCGATCCGGCCGTGGAGCGGGATCTCCATCACGTCGTTGCTATTGGCCGGAGTCGGCAGTGCAGTGCCGCCCGAAGGCGCAACCGTCGGGCCGCCGCGCTCCGGCACCTTCAGCACCTCGAGCGCCCGGGCGCGGTTCGGAAGCCGGCGGATGAAGCCGCGCTCCTCGAGCGCCGAGATCAGCCGGTGGACCCCGCTCTTGGATTTGAGATCGAGCGCTTCCTTCATCTCCTCGAACGACGGCGAGACGCCGGTTTCGCCGAGGCGGCTGTTGATGAAGAGGAGAAGCTCGTGCTGCTTGCTGGTCAACATTGGGTTCCCCCATCGGAACGGACAGGGAACGTGTAGGAAACGCGCCGGAAACTGTCAAGCGCCGTTGTGGAGGCGGAACGGACGGTGCGCGGGGACGATTGCGCGCTTCCTCTCGGCCTGTCAGGCTGGCGCCGAAGCAGGGAAGGGGAAAGCCCATGCGCAATGCGCTCATCTTCGCCGTGGCTGCCGCGCTGGCGGGCTGCGTCGCGGTCAGCAATCGTGACGTGCAGGTCGCCGCCCAACACGACCTCACCCCGCAGCAGATCGTCGCGGCGCGCCAGGCGTCCTTCCACCTCTCCGGCGCCGCCATGGGGAACATGAAGGCCGTGATCGACGGCGGTGGCGACGTCTCGCGCCAGGCCTATGCCGCGCGCGGCGTCGCGCGCTGGGCGCGGGCGCTGCCGACGATGTTCCCCGATTCGACGCGCAGCGTCACGCCCACGCGCGCCAGGGCCGAAATCTTCGCCAATCGTGCGGACTTCGAGGCCAAGGCGGCCGCCTACGCGGATGCCGCGGATCGGCTCGCGGCGGCAGCGCAGTCGGGTGACCGCGAGGCCTTCGCTGCCCAGCACCGCGCTACCGCCGCGACCTGCGCCGCCTGCCACGAACTGTACCAGGCGCCGGCGCAGCGCTGAGCCATCTTCAGCGGAATTCGGCCACGACCTCGATCTCGCCGACGATGGCGGCGTTGAGTTCCTCGGTTTCAGTGTCGGTCATCGCTTGGCCTTGGCCAGCTTCAGGAAATTGGCGAGCAAGGCGTGGCCGTGCTCGCTGGCGATGCTTTCGGGGTGGAACTGGACGCCGTGAATCGGGAGTTCGCGGTGTGCCAGGCCCTGGATGGTGCCGTCCTCGGCAGTGGCGGTGACGGCGAGCGCGGCGGGCATGGTCGCCGGCGCCAGGACCAGGCTGTGATAGCGGGTCGCGGCGAAGGGGGAGGGGAGGCCGGCGAAGACTCCGCTGCCGTCGTGCCGGATCGGCGAGGTCTTGCCGTGCATCGGCGCGCGCGCCCGCACCACCGATGCGCCGAAATGCTGGCCGATCGCCTGGTGGCCGAGGCAAACGCCGAGCAGTGGCCGCCGTGCCTCGGCGCAGGCCGCGACGAGGCCGAGCGAGATGCCCGCCTCGTCCGGCGTGCCCGGCCCCGGCGAGATCAGGATCGCGTCCTCGTCGCCCGCAAGCGCGTCGGCCCCGGTGAGCGCGTCGTTGCGGACCACCCGGACCTCGGCCCCGGCTTGGCCAAGATAATGGACAAGGTTCCAGGTGAAGCTGTCGTAATTGTCGACGACGAGGACGCGCGTCCGCCGCACCCAGGCGCCTTATTGAACGGGGGCGGCGCCGGAGAGCAGGCGCTGGCGGGTGGCCGTGATCGCCTCCTCATTGCGCTCGATCGTGATTCCGCTCTGGGCGTGGCGGGCGAACTGGTCGACATATTCGTTGCCGGCCTGCCCGTCGAATTCGCCGCGCGCGGCCTGGATCAGCCGGCAGCCCTCGTTCTGCTGCGCGGTCTGGCCCTGCGGACAAGTCGCCTGGCCGGGCGTGCGCTCCTCGACATGGACGATGTACCAGCCAGCGCCGTTGGGGGCCGCGAAGGCGCGGGCGCGCCGCGCGGGAACGCTGAAGAACATGGTCAGCGGCTGAGGCACCTGCTGCGCCTGATTGACGTCGACGCGGCGGGCGTTGACCGCCTCCGGCGGCGGCAGCCGGACTCCGGCCTGGGCGAAGGCCTGGGCCGCGGGCACGCCGCTGGTGATCTGCGCCGCGATCCGTTCGGCGAGCGCCCGCGCCCGCTCGGAGGCGCGCTGGCGGACGACGTCGGCGCGGACCTGGGCGGCGATCTGCTGGAGCGGTGGCACCGTCGCCGGGATCACGCGGCCGACCGTCACGAACGCGTAGCGCTCGTTCGGCGTGATCGTCTCGAAGGCCGGCTCGGGGTCGTCGCCGTCCATCTGGAAGGCGCCGCGCAGGATCGCCGTCACTTCGGCCGGCGCCTGATACTGGACGCCGGGCGCGGTGCCGGCGGCGGTCAGCGGGGGAGTCTCGACGGCGGTCATCCGCTCGGTGCGGACGATGTCGTCGAAGGTCGCGCCCTGGTCGACTCGGGCCTCGACCCGGCTGACCAGGTCCTGGATCGCGTCCTCGACCTTGCGGCGCTCGATCTCGGTGGCGATCTCGCCGCGCACCGCCTCGAGCGGCCGCGCGGTGGGGCGGTTGATCGACTCGACGCGGATCACATACCAGCCCAGCGGCGAGCGGACCGGGCCCACCATTGCGCCCTGCGCAGCGCCGAACACCTGGCCGGCAACATCGGGGCTGGTCAGGGTCGCGACCTGCTCGCGGCTCTGGTTGGCGAGGTTGATGTCCGCGGCGGTGCGGCCGAGCGCCTGCGCGGCCTGCGCAAAATTGGCGCCGTTCGCGCCGGCACGTGTCACGAAGGCGCGCGCCTCAGCCTCGCTCGGGAGGCGGATCTGCTGCAGGCTGCGGGTCTCGGTGCCGGCGTAGCGGGCCTGGTTCTCGCGATAATAGGTCGCGATCTCCTCGTCGGTCGCGCGCGCCGACGCGGCGAGCTGGTCGCGGCCGATCACCACGTAGCGGATCACCCGCCGCTCGGGCACCTGATAGCGAGCGCGGTTCTGGGCGTAATATTGGGCGATCTCCTGGTCGGTCGGCGCGATTCCTGCGCTCAGCGCCTCGACCGGCACCACTCCGATCGTCCCCCGGCGGCGCTCCAGCATCAGCGAGGCATACTGCACCGTCATCGATTCGGGGATCCGCGCCGCAAGGCCGATCGGCAGCTGGAGCTGCTGCTGCATCAGCACGTTGCGCATCTGCTGGCGGAACTCCGCCTCGCTCATATTTTGCTGGGCGATGGTCTGGCGGAAGACCTGCTCGTCGAACTGGCCGGCGAAGTTGCGGAAAGCAGGGATGCTGACGATCAGCCGGTCCACCATCCGGTCGGTGACGACGAGACCCTGGTCCTCCCCGAAGGCGTAGAGCGCTCGGCCGACGATGAGCTGGTTGAGGAGCCCCTCAAAGGCGCCGGCTGCAATCAGCTGGCCAATATCGGCGTTCGGATCCTGCTGCTGCGCCCGCTGAAGCGCGTTGCGAAGCTCGCGCTCCAGCTCGTCGGCGCTGAGCTTGTCGCCGTCGATGGTCGCAAGCGTGTCCGCCTCCTGGGCGCCCGAGCCGGGAAGGCCGCCCATGCCGCCGGTGCCGAAGCCGGTCACGACGATCGCGATCAGGGCGAGCAGCAGGAAGCCGAGCATCAGCCAGGAGGTCAGCTTCTTGCGGAGGACGGAGATCATCGTCTGGGAAACTCGCTGTAAGATCGCGGGAACAGGAAGGGCGACCCATAGAAAAGCGCCGCGCGGGCCGCAACCGGCATCTCCTGCGCTTGGCGCGCCGGGCAGGCGTTGCTAGGCGCACCAGCAATCGAAGAGAAGGACGGGACATGCATATCCGCCGCAAGCTGATCGCCGGCAACTGGAAGATGAACGGGAGCCTCGCAGCGCTTGCCGAACTTGCCGGGATCGGAGAGGCGGCGCGCGCGGCGGGCGGGGTCGACGTCGCCATCTGCCCGCCCTTCACCCTGATCGCGCCGGCGGTGACCCGTGCGGGGGGATTCGCGATCGGCGCCCAGGATTGCCATCCCAAGGCGTCGGGGGCGCATACCGGCTGCGTCTCGGTGCCGATGCTGAAGGAGGCCGGCGCCCGCCTCGCCATCGTCGGCCACAGCGAGCGGCGCGCAGATCAAGGCGAGGACGACGTCCTCGTCCGCGCCAAGGCCGAGGCAGCGCTTGCCGGCGGGCTTACCGCCATCGTCTGCGTCGGCGAGACCGAGCTCGACCGCGCCGCCGGCGAGCAGGAGCAGATCGTCGGCCGCCAGCTTGCCGGCTCCCTCCCCGACGATCTCGGCGAGGCGGAGCTGGTCGTCGCCTACGAGCCGGTCTGGGCGATCGGCACCGGCAAGGTCGCCACGGCGGCGGACGTCGCCGCCATGCACGCCTTCATCCGCGACGCGCTCGAGGCGCGTTACGGGGATGCCGGCCACCGAATCCGGATCCTCTACGGCGGCTCGGTGAAGGCCGACAATGCCGCCGAACTGCTTGCCACCGACAATGTCGACGGCGCCCTGGTCGGGGGCGCGAGCCTCACCGCTAGGGATTTCGTGCCGATCATCGAGGCCGCCGCGCGCAGTTGATCCCGGCGCCTCCATCCCCTAGATCGCGCGAAACCTTTTCCCGAAAGCGCAAAGCATCGTCATGGGCCTGTTCACCTTCATCCTCGTCATCCAGGCGCTGGTCGCGCTGGCGATGATCACCGTCATCCTGATGCAGCGCTCGGAAGGCGGCGGCCTCACCGGCGGAAGCCCGTCCGGCTTGATGAGCGCCCGCGGCGCGGCGGACTTCCTCACCCGCGCGACGGCGATCCTGGGCACGGTGTTCGTGATTCTCTCGATCGTCCTCGCCGGCCTCGCAGCCACCCAGGGCGGTCCGCGCCGGATCGATCCGAACCTCGCCCGGCCGACGGTGCCGTCGTCGGTTCCGCAGCAGGGCCCGACCCAGCCGATCCCGGGCGCCAACACGCCCGCTGCGCCGCCCGCGACGACGGCCCCGGCTCCGGCGACGACGCCGTCCAACGGCGGGGTTCCGCTCGCTCAGTAAGTCCTTGGGCCGGCCGCACCTGCTGCGGCCGTCCATTGGCGATAATTCGCGAAAATCGTCGATTCCGGCGATTCTCGCCCTTGCCCTCGCACGTAACCAACCTCTATCCGGTGGCTCCCATGGCGCGGTTCATCTTCATCACCGGCGGCGTGGTCTCATCGCTCGGAAAAGGCCTCATGGCCGCCTCGCTGGCGGCCCTTCTCCAGGCGCGGGGCTTCAAGGTCCGGATCCGCAAGTTCGATCCCTACCTCAACGTCGATCCGGGGACGATGTCGCCCTATCAGCATGGCGAGGTCTACGTCACCGACGACGGCGCCGAGACCGATCTCGATCTCGGCCATTACGAGCGCTTCACCGGAGTTCCCGCGCGCCAGAGCGACAACGTCACCTCGGGCCGGATCTACCGCGACATCATCGCCAAGGAGCGGCGCGGCGACTATCTCGGCGCCACCGTCCAGGTGATCCCGCACGTCACCAACGAGATCAAGGCTTTCGCCCAGGCCGACACGGACGGCCTCGATTTCGTGATCTGCGAGATCGGCGGCACCGTCGGCGACATCGAATCGCTCCCCTTCATCGAGGCGATCCGCCAGCTCAGGAACGATCTCGGCTATGACGAAGCCGGCAACAAGCGCACCGTCTTCATCCACACGACGCTCGTGCCCTACATCGCCGCCGCCGGCGAACTGAAGACCAAGCCGACCCAGCACAGCGTCCGCGATCTCACCAGCCTCGGCATCCAGCCGGACGTGCTGCTCTGCCGCGTCGATCGGCCGCTTCCGGACAGCGAGCGGCGCAAGATCGCGCTCTTCTGCAACGTCCGCCAGGAGGCGGTCATCCCGGCGCTGGATGCCAAGAGCATCTATGCGGTGCCGCTCCAATATCATCGCGAGGGGCTGGACGCGGAGGTGCTCCGCGCGTTCGGGATCGAAGGCGCGCCGGAGCCGACTCTGGAGCGCTGGGACGACATCCTCGATCGCCTGTGGAACCCGCAGGGCGAGGTGACGATCGGCGTCGTCGGCAAATATGTCGGCCTTCAGGACGCCTACAAGTCGCTGACCGAGGCCCTCGTCCATGGCGGCCTCGCCAACCGGGTGAAGGTCAACATCCGCTGGCTCGACGCCGAGCTTTTCGAGCATCCCGAGGCGGACCTTCCCGCCGAGCTCGAGCCGCTGCACGCCATCCTCGTTCCCGGCGGGTTCGGCGAGCGCGGCAGCGAGGGCAAGATCGCCTCGGTCCAATTCGCGCGGGAGCGCGGCGTGCCCTTCTTCGGAATCTGCCTCGGCATGCAGATGGCGTGCATCGAGGGCGCCCGGAACACGGCGGGAATAGAGGGCGCGTCGAGCACCGAGTTCGGCGAGACCAACGAGCCCGTCGTCGGCCTGATCACAGAGTGGATGAGCAAGGAAGGCCTCCAGAAGCGCGAGGCCGCGGGCGAGATGGGCGGCACGATGCGGCTCGGCGCCTACGAGGCGTCGCTGACCGGCAACAGCCACGTCGCCTCCATCTACGGTGGAACCAAGATCAGCGAGCGCCACCGCCACCGCTACGAGGTCAACGTCCATTACAAGGACGTGCTCGAGAAAGGCGGCCTGGTGTTCAGCGGCATGAGCCCCGACGGCGCCCTGCCGGAGATCGTCGAGCGGCCGGACCATCCCTGGTTCGTCGGAGTCCAGTTCCATCCGGAGCTGAAGTCCAAGCCGTTCGAGCCCCACCCACTGTTCGCAAGCTTCATCGAGGCTGCGGTGAAGCAGAGCCGGCTGGTCTAGGACTGTCCGGCGACGCCGGTCCCTGCACGCGCCTCTCCATGCTATGATCGCCGCTCCGGCACGGGGGAGGGGGCGATGCTGACTCGGCGCGGTTTCGGGCTTGGGCTCACCTCGGCCGCATTTGGCGGATTCGCCCTGGCCGGATGCTCGAGCCTCTCGAGCCTTCCCGAATATGCCTCGCGAAATCCGGGTTTCCGGACTTGGCGAATGACTCGCTTCTCCGGTTACGGTCCGCTCCTGCCGGACCGGAACCGGCCGCGCCTGCTCGATCTGCCCGCGGGCTTTCGGTACGCGATCATTTCGCACAAGGGCGAAGATCTCGGCGGCGGGGCAGTCGTTCCCGACAATGCCGACGGCATGGGCGCCTTTGCGCTCGGCAGTGATCTCACGATCCTCGTCCGCAACCACGAAGTCTCTGCAGGGGACTTTGGGAACGGCGCCTATCCGGCAGGTGATCCTGGCACCCTGAGCCAAGCCTGGCGGCCCCGCAGCGAGACCCGACTCCAGCCCGGCGGCACGACCACGATCGTCTACAACCACGAGGAGGGCCGAGTCCTCGACCAGTATCTGAGCCTCGCCGGCACCGTCCGCAATTGCGCCGGCGGGGTGACCCCGTGGGGAAGCTGGCTGACCTGCGAGGAGGAGAAGGCCCAGGGATCAGACCACGGTTGGGTGTTCGAGGTGCCCGCGCTGCCCCGCGAACGGTTCGAGCGCGAGGCGCGCGCGCCGCAGCCGCTGCGCGGCCTCGGCCGCTTCCGTCACGAGGCGGCGGCCGTCGATCCGCGCACCGGCATCGTCTACCTGACCGAGGACGATGCCGGCAGCCTCTTCTACCGCTTCGTCCCCAATCGCTGGGGGCATCTCGCGGAAGGCGGTCGCCTGGAAGCGCTGGGGTTCGACGGGGTCCCGGAGAGCATCGATACGAGCAACTGGCACGCGCCTCGCTGGGCCGAGCGGGTGAGGCGGAGGGTTCGCTGGATTCCGTTGGACGATCTCGACATCGAGAATCGCGACAACGGCCTTCGCGAGCGCGCGCACCGCCAAGGCGCCGCGCGCTTCGCTTATGGGGAGGGCATCTTTTTCGGCGCCGGCGAGCTCTTCTTCACATGCACCAGCGGAGGGCGGATCCGGAGCGGCCAGATCATGCGCTATTTCCCGTCCGTAAGCGAGGGGGCGGAGGGGCCGGGCCGGCCGGCGGGCGAGCTCGAAATCTTCCTCGAATCGACCGATCCGACGCGGCTCAACTTCGCCGACAACCTCGTCGTGGCGCCGAACGGGCATCTGATCGTGTGCGAGGACCCCTATGTCGGCGGCGAGCGCAACTACATGCTTCGGGAAATTGCCGAGAAGCTGGGCGCCCGCTCGGTCGCCTATGTCCGCGGCATCACCCCCAACGGCCATGTCTACGACATTGCGCGCCTCAATGACTGGACCGAGCTTGCCGGCGCCTGCTTCTCCGCGGACGGCGGCACCATGTTCCTCAACATCATGGAAGGCGCCCGGACGGTGGCGATCACCGGCCCGTGGCACGAGCGCCTGACCGACCCGCCGGCGGGCGCCCGGGGCATAGCACCGTTCCGGACCTAATTTTGTGCCTTTCGGCCCCCGAACGGCCGTTCGCGGTGACCTTCGGTTAACCGCTCCGCGGGCAGAGTTGCCGGAAAGGGAGAGGCATGCGCAATCAGGCGGCACCGGCGGGCACTGGCCCGCGGGAGGAGAAGAAGCTCGGACATCGCGCGGAATCGGACGCGCGGATCGCGGGCGATCTCGAAGGCGGCGTTGGGCCGGTCGGCGCCCGCGCGCAGCAGGCGCTGCTCGCCGCGGCGATCGTCGCCGATCCCGCCGAGGAGGCGGCGCTGCTCCGCGCCGAGCTTGCCGCCGCCCGCGAGCGGCTTCGCGAATCGCGCCGCCAGTTCGCCCATCTGCTCGGCAACCTCTCCGGCGTC
This sequence comes from Pseudomonadota bacterium, assembly GCA_023390415.1. Classification (GTDB taxonomy): domain Bacteria; phylum Pseudomonadota; class Alphaproteobacteria; order Sphingomonadales; family Sphingomonadaceae; genus Allosphingosinicella. The sequence goes on from JAEWCW010000092.1 coordinate 17,869, forward strand.
GTCTATCAATGCCCGCTCGAGGCGCCGTGGGGCATGTCCTTCGTCTCGAAGGGGGTCGAGCCGCTCACCGGCTATCGCGCCGAGACCCTCGAGCAAGCCCTCGCCTGGTCCGAGATCATGCATCCGGACGATCTGCCCGCGGTGGAGGCCGAGGTGGCCGCGGCGGTCGCCGAGCGCCGCGGCTTCACCTCCGTCTACCGGATCATCCACCGTTCGGGCGATGTGCGCTGGGTGCGAGAGCAGGGCAGCGCGGTCTATGGCGAGGACGGTAGGCCGCTGTTTCTCGAAGGGGTGATCGTCGATGCGGAGGCCGAGAAGAGGCTCGAACGCTCGCTCCGCGAGGCCGAGGCCGAGGCCAAGGATCGTGCCGACCGGCTGAACATGATCCTCGATACGGTTCCGCAGATGATGTGGGCCAATCATGAGGATGGCAGCCGCTTCTATTCGCGCCAGTTTCGCGAATTCACCGGCGTTCCGCTCGGCGATCCGGGCGCGCCGGCGCGGATCGATCTCGTCCATCCCGACGACCGTGCCCGAGCCGCCGAGATCTGGCGGACCTGCCGCTCGGAGGGGCGCCCCTACGAGGCCGAATATCGCCTCCGCCACCATGACGGCGACTATCGCTGGGTGCTCAGCCGCGCCAATCCGCAACGCGGCCCCGACGGTCAGGTGGTCGCGTGGTACGGCACCTGCACCGACATTCACGAACGCGTCCTCGCGCGTGAGGCGCTCGACGCCAGCGAGCGCCTGAACCGCGGAATCATCGAGGCGAGCCCGGACTGCATCGCCTTGCTCGCGCAGGACGGCACGACCCTGTTCATCAACGAGGCGACCCGCCGGGTCTATGGCGGCCCCGGCGCCCGCCGGCTCGTCGGATCGCGCTGGGGCACGTCCTTCCGCCAGCCGCTGCTCGCCCGCAGCCAGGACGCGCTGCGGCGGGCCCAGGCGGGCGAAGTCGTGCGGCTCGTCTTCCAGCACGGGCGGCCCAAGCGGTGGTGGGACATCGTGCTCGCGCCGATCGTCAGCGACGACGGGGCGCCGATGCGGATCGTCGTCATCGGCCGCGACGTCACCGACCAGAAGCATGCCGAGGAGCAGGCGCAATGGGCGGCGAATCACGATCCGCTGACCGGACTGCCGAACCGGATCCTGTTCCAGCAGAAGGTGGACGAGGCGATCGCCTCTGCCGAGTCGGACGGCCGCGGCTTCGGCGTGCTCCTTCTCGACATCGACGATTTCAAGCAGATCAACGACTCGATCGGACATGACGCTGGCGACGCTCTCCTCTGCACGTTCGCGCGGCGGATCAGGGAGACGCTTCGGCCGGAGGACATGATCGCGCGCCTCGGCGGCGACGAATTCGCGATTCTGCTCACCGGGATCGAGAATGAGGGCCAGGTCGTCAGCTGCGGCGGCGCTCTGCTCGAGCGGTTGCGCGAGCCCTGGTTCCACGGCAGCCGGATGCTCGATTGCCGGGCCAGCGTCGGCGCCAGCATCTTCCCTGCGCAGGCGGGCGACCGCACCGAATTGCTCAAGAATGCCGATGTCGCGCTCTATGCCGCCAAGGGCGCAGGGCGCGCCAACATCAAGCTGTTCCGGCCCGAGATGCGCCACGCGATGCAGCGGCGCCTGTCCATGCTCAGCCTGGCGCGCGACGCGCTGACGCACCAGCGCATCCTGCCTTTCTACCAGCCCAAGGTGAACCTTCGGACCGGGGCCCCGGCGGGCTTCGAGGCGCTTCTGCGCTGGCGCCATCCAAGCCAGGGGGTCCAGGCGCCATCGACGATCACCGCCGCATTCGAGGAGGTCAATCTCGCCGCAGCGATCAGCGAGCAGATGATCGCCGCGGTGATCGAGGATTTGAGGCGCTGGCGGGAGGAAGGAATCGGCGCCGGCCATGTCGCGCTCAACGCTTCGGCGGCGGAGTTCCGCCGCGGGGACTTCGCCGACAAATTGCTCGAGCATCTCCATCGCGCCGGCCTGCCGCCGCAGCTGATCCAGATCGAGGTGACCGAGACGGTCTTCCTCGGCCGCGGTGCGGATTCCGTCGCCCAGGCGCTGAAGCTGCTGAGCTCGGCCGGGATCGGGATCGCGCTCGACGATTTCGGCACGGGCTACGCCTCGCTCTCGCACCTCAAGCAGTTCCCGGTCGATATCATCAAGATCGACCGGTCCTTCATCCGCGATCTGGAGGAGGATCCGGGCGACGCCGCGATCGTCGATGCGGTGGTCAATCTCGGCCGGAGCCTGGGAATCAACATCGTCGGCGAAGGCGTGGAGAATGAGCGCCAGCACGCGTTCCTGACCGAGCTCGGCTGCGACTTCGGCCAGGGATTCCTCTACGGGGAGGCGGTGCCCGCGGACCAGGTGGGCGAGATGCTTCGCGGCTGGCCGCCAAGCGGACGGCGCGCGGCCTGAGGGCGATGGTGCTGAAAAGACAAGTGCCCGGCTCACGGGGAGCCGGGCACCCTATGACGACAAGTCGTCACCCCCTTTAGAACGCCTCAGCCCGCGCGCATCCCTTACCTCGCTTAGGGATGCGGGGCCGAAGCCTCCCCGAACCGGGCCTTGGGCCCTGGTTGCGGCAGGCACGCTAGGAGGGCTTCCCTGCATTGTCATGAGCCTATCGGCCATTGCTGACGGTTTCGCTCAGATGTGTGACGAATGCGCCACAGCCTCGGTTCCGTAGCGTCGCGGGTCCGCCCTTCGCGGCGAGGTTGCCAGCAAAGAGGCCGCACCCTAGAGGTCCGGCCATGCGCTTATCCCGTTACTTCCTGCCGGTCGCCAAGGAGACCCCGGCCGACGCCCAGATCGTCAGCCACCAGCTGATGCTCCGCGCCGGTCTCATCCGCCAGACCGCCGCCGGCATCTATGCCTGGCTGCCGCTCGGCTTCCGAGTGCTCAAGAAGATCGAGCAGATCGTCCGCGAGGAGCAGGACCGGGCCGGCGCGGTCGAATTGCTGATGCCGACGCTGCAATCGGCGGACCTCTGGCGCCAGTCGGGCCGCTACGATGCCTATGGCCCGGAGATGCTGCGCATCACCGACCGCCACGAGCGGGAGATGCTCTACGGGCCGACCAACGAGGAGATGATCACCGCCATCTTCCGGGATTCGGCGAAGAGCTATCGCGACCTTCCGCGCACCCTCTACCACATCCAGTGGAAGTTCCGGGACGAGGTCCGCCCGCGCTTCGGCGTGATGCGCGGCCGCGAGTTCCTGATGAAGGACGCCTACAGCTTCGACCTCGACGAGGCCGGCGCCAGGCAGAGCTATTACAAGCAGCTGCTCGCTTATCTGCGCACCTTCCAGCGCATGGGCATCAAGGCGGTGCCGATGAAGGCGGCCTCCGGCCCGATCGGCGGCGACCTCAGCCACGAATTCATCGTCCTCGCCCCGACCGGCGAGAGCGAAGTCTTCTACGATTCCGAATTCGAGGCGTTCGACTGGGACGCGATCGAAGCCGATTATGACGACGAAGCGGCGCTTCAGCAGCTCTTCGACAAGGTAAGCAGCATGTATGCGGCCACCGACGAGACCCATGACGAGGCGCGCTGGAGCGAAGTGCCAGACGCGCGCCGCCGGCAGGGCAGGGGCATCGAGGTCGGCCACATCTTCTATTTCGGCACCAAATACAGCGCCGCGATGGGCTTCAGCGTTCAGACCAAAGAGGGGACGCAGGTCCACCCCGAGATGGGCAGCTACGGCGTTGGCGTGTCGCGCCTGATGGGCGCGATCATCGAGGCGAGCCACGACGAGGCCGGGATCGTCTGGCCGGAGGCCGTGGCGCCCTTCAAGGTCGGCCTCGTCAACATGCGCGCCGACGACGCGCGCTGTGCGGCTGCCGCGGACGACATCTATGCCCGCCTGAATGCAGCCGGGATCGAAACGCTGTATGACGACCGCGACGAACGCGGCGGCGCCAAGTTCGCGACCATGGACCTGATCGGCCTGCCCTGGCAGCTGGTCGTCGGCCCCAAGGGCCTCGACAAGGGCGTGGTCGAGCTCAAGAACCGCGGCACGGGGGAGCGCGAGGAAGTCTCGGTCGAGGCCGCGCTGGCGAGACTGGCCGGATGATCCTCTCGCGCTACGAGCGGATGATCGCCCGGCGCTATCTGCTTCCGGGCAAGGGCGAGGGCTTCATCTTCCTCGTCGCCTCGATCAGCCTGGTCGCGGTGATGCTCGGCGTCGCCGCCTTGATCATCGTGATGAGCGTGATGAACGGCTTCCGCGCGGAGCTGTTCGACAAGGTGGTCGGCCTCAACGGCCATGCCGTCATCCAGGGCTATGGCGGCCGGCTCGAGAACTGGCAGCAGATCGCCGAGCTCGCCCGGCGCACGCCGAACGTCGTCTCGGCCGAGCCGTTGATCGAGCAGCCCCTGATGGCGACGTCGGAAGGGCGGGTCGAAGGCGTGCTGGTGCGCGGAGTCCGGCGCCAGGACATCCTCGCCAACCCGACCATGCGCGACAACGTCCTTTCAGGCTCGCTGGAGGCGCTTCAGCCGGGCTCGGACAATGTCGCCTTGGGCTCGCGCCTCGCCGACGCGCTCGGGGTCCGGGTCGGCGACCAGATCAGCCTGATCAGCCCGGAGGGGCGGACGACGCCGTTCGGCACGGTGCCGCGCATCGTCTCCTACACGGTCGCCGCGACCTTCGAGATCGGCCTCTACGATTTCGACAAGGCATTCGTCGTCATGCCGATCGAAGATGCCCAGACCCTGCTCATGCTCGGCGACGCGGTCGGCATGGTCGAGGTTCAGACGACCGATCCGGAGCGGGTCGCGGAGATCCTTGCGCCCGTCGAGGAACAGGTGCGCGGCCGCGCCGTCGTCACCGACTGGCGGCGGATGAACTCGGCCTTGTTCGAGGCGCTCCAGGTCGAGCGCGTGGCGATGTTCGTCGTCCTCTCGATCATCATCCTCGTCGCCGTGTTCAACATCCTCTCCTCGCTGATCATGCTGGTCCGCGCCAAGACCCGCGACATCGCGATCCTGCGGACGATGGGCGCAAGCCGGCGCGGCCTGATGAAGGTGTTCATGACCGTGGGAGTCACGATCGGCGTGCTCGGGATCATCGCCGGCCTGGCGCTCGGCGCGGTGTTCCTGTTCTTCCGTCAGTCGGTGGTGAACTTCATCCAACTGGTCACAGGGCAGAATTTGTGGGACCCGACCGTGCGCTTCCTGACCGACCTGCCTTCCAAGACCGATCCGGTCGAGGTGGCCGCGATCGTTCTCCTCGCCTTCGTCTTCAGCGTCCTCGCGACGATCTATCCGGCGTGGAAGGCGGCGAGCACAGATCCGGTCCAGGTGCTGCGCTATGAGTGACGTGCTGACCGTCCGCGGCCTCAAGCGCAGCTTCGTCCAGGGCGGAGTCACGATCGACGTCCTGCGCGGAATCGATCTCGACGTCCGGCAGGGGGAGATCGTCGCTTTGCTCGGGCCTTCGGGCTCCGGCAAGTCGACCCTGCTCCAGGCGGTCGGCCTGCTCGAGGGCGGATTCGAAGGCTCGATCCGGCTGCTCGGCGAGGAAGCGGCGCAGCTCGACGATTCGGGGCGCACCCGCCTTCGCCGCGACTCGATCGGCTTCGTCTACCAGTTCCACCATCTCCTTCCGGACTTCAGCGCGGAGGAGAATGTGGTGATCCCGCAGCTCATCCACGGCGCCACCCCGGATGACGCCCGCCAGCGCGCTCGCACCCTGCTCGGCGCGCTCGGCCTCGGCGAGCGGCTCACCCACCGGCCGGCCAAGCTTTCGGGCGGCGAGCAGCAGCGAGTCGCGGTCTCGCGCGCGCTCGCCAACCGTCCCGCCCTCGTCCTCGCCGACGAGCCCACCGGCAACCTCGATGAAGCGACCGCCGACATCGTCTTCGCCGAGTTCCTGAGCCTGGTCCGCGGCGAGGGCAGCGCCGCCCTGGTCGCCACCCATAACGAGCGGCTGGCCGCCCGCATGGACCGCGTGCTGAGGCTCCACGAGGGCAAGCTCGAGTGACCGCCGAGAGGCGGGGCATCGCGGCTCGTCTCGGCATCGCCGCGCTCAACGTCCCTCTGTCCGGGCTCGGCTTGCTGCGCACCGGCCACGGCCGCGCCGGCGCCCTCTTCATCGCGGCGCCGCTCGGTGCGTATCTCGCGATCACCCTCTATTACGCGTTCGGGCCGGTGCTGAGCTTTCCGGTCTGGATTGCCCTCGTGGGAAGTGCGGCCGCGATCTGGCTGCTCGCCATCCTGCTCTCCGCCTGGATGAGCTGGCGCCGCAGCGCCGAGCGGCAGGGTCAAAACCATTGGTGGTCGCGCTGGTACGGCCTGCTGGGCATCTGGGCGATTTCCTTGGCCGTGCCACTGTCGATCGACGCGCAGCGTTACTATCGCAGCTTCTATGTTCCCTCCGAAGCGATGACGCCGACGCTCGTCGCGAAGGACAGGTTCGTGGCGCGCATGGACGGTTCCGGCGAGCTGCGGCGCGGCGACATCGTCCTTGTCCGCAGTCCGCACGGCGCGATCTATGTCAGCAGGATCGCGGCGCTGGCGGGCGACAGGATCGCGATGACGGAGGGGACGGTGATCCTCAACGGCCGACCCGTTGTCCAGCGGCCCGTAGGACCGGGTGAAGGGGGCGCCCGCCGGCTCGCCGAGCAGTTCCCCGGCGAAGCGCAGCCGCACGAAATCCAGGATTCCGGGATGACGATGGGAGACGAATTCGCCGAGATCACCGTCAGGCCCGGTCATATCTTCCTGCTCGGCGACAATCGCGATCATGCCGCGGACAGCCGCTTTTCGGCTGATCAACAGGGGCTGGGCCAGCGCGCCCTTGAGGACGTCCGCGGCCGGCCGCTCTTTTTCTACGGCTGGACCGGCGGCGGGAAGGCGGGGCGTCCGGTGCGCTGACCAAAGCCGCGAATTCTGTGGAGAAATCGGCGCCCAACCTTCCCATAGGACGGGGTGCCGCCCATAGTCTGTGCATGGCCGCGCCTTACGTCCCTTTGCGTATCTTCTCCTGCTACTCGATGCTCGACGGGGCGATCGAGCCGAAGGCGATCGCCAAGCATGCGAAGCGGCTGGATTTCCCGGCCGCGGCGCTGACCGACCGCAACGGCCTCTACGCGGCGATGGCCTTCACCGAGGCCTGCATGAAGGAGGGCGTCCAGCCGATCGTCGGCGCGATGCTCGCGGTTGCACGGCCTGGGAGTGCCGGGGGGAACCGGCTCGATTGGCTCGCCCTCTATGCGCAGAACGACAAGGGCTATGACAATCTCTGCGCTTTGGTCTCGGCCTCCCATCTCGGCCGGCCGGTGGAGGAGGACGCCCATGTCGCCTTCGCCGGGTTGGAGGGCCGCACCGACGGCCTGATCGCCCTGACCGCGGGCGGGGAGGGCGCGCTCGCCCGTTTGCTCGCCGACGAGCAGGTTGCTGCGGCGCGGGACTATGCCGACCGGCTCGAGCAACTCTTCCCGGGCCGCCTTTATATCGAGCTCTGCCGACGCGGCGACGATGTGGAGCAGCGCGCCGAGCAGGCGCTGATCGATCTCGCCTACGAGCGGGACCTTCCCCTGGTCGCGACCAATCCGGCGCGCTTCGCCGAGGCCGAGTTCCACCCCGCCCACGACGCCATGCTCTGCATCGCCCAGTCGAGCCAGATCGACCGCGACGACCGCGAGCGCTCCTCGCCCGAGGCCTGGATCAAGCCGCCGGCGGAGATGCGAATCCTGTTCGCCGACCTGCCCGAGGCGATCGAGAATACAAGCGTCGTCGCCCGCCGCTGCGCCTTCGGTGCGCCGGTCCGCAAGCCGATCCTGCCCTCGATCGCGGGCGACCTCGACGCCGAGGCCGAGCAGCTCCGCCGCGACGCCCACGCGGGGTTGGAGGCGCGACTTGCCGAATATGGCGAGCTCTCCGAGGACGACCGCAAAGCCTATTTCGACCGACTCGACTTCGAGGTCGACGTGATCGTCCGGATGGGTTTTCCGGGCTATTTCCTGATCGTCGCCGATTTCATCAAATGGGCGAAGGAGAATGGAATCCCGGTCGGGCCGGGCCGCGGATCGGGCGCGGGCTCAGTGGTGGCCTGGGCGCTGACCATCACCGATCTCGACCCCATCAGGCTGGGTCTGCTGTTCGAGCGCTTCCTCAATCCCGAACGCGTCTCGATGCCGGACTTCGACATCGACTTCTGCGAAACACGGCGCGGCGAGGTGATCCGCTACGTTCAGGAGCGCTACGGCGCCGACCGAGTCGCCCAGATCATCACCTTCGGTAAGCTGAAGGCGCGCGCGGTGCTCAAGGATACCGGCCGGGTGCTGCAGATGCCCTACGGCCAGGTCGACCGGCTGGCGAAGCTGATCCCCAACCATCCGACCGATCCCTGGACCCTGGAGCGAGCGCTGAACGGCGTCTCGGAGCTCGCCGGGGAATATAAGAACGACGCCCAGGTCCGGCGGCTGTTCGACCTCGCGATGAAGCTCGAAGGCCTGCCGCGCCACAGCTCGACCCACGCGGCCGGAGTCGTGATCGGCGACCGTCCGCTCGACCAGCTCGTTCCGCTCTACCGCGATCCGCGCTCGGACATGCCGGTCACCCAGTTCGACATGAAATATGTCGAGGCTGCGGGCCTGGTGAAGTTCGACTTCCTCGGCCTCAAGACCCTGTCCGTGCTGAGGAAGGGCGTCGAGATGCTTGCCAAGCGCGGGATCGAGGTGGATCTCGACCGGCTCGCCTGGGACGATCCCGCCGTCTTCGAATTGCTCAAACGCGGCGACACGGTCGGCGTGTTCCAGCTCGAATCGGAAGGCATGCGGCGAACGCTCGCGGCGGTGAAGCCGACCACGTTCGAGGACATCATCGCGCTCGTCTCGCTCTACCGGCCGGGCCCGATGGACAACATCCCGATGTTCGGCGCGCGCAAGAACGGTCGCGAGCCGATCGAATATCCGCATGCGATGCTCGAGGAGGTGCTGAAGGAGACCTACGGCATCTTCGTCTATCAGGAGCAGGTGATGCAGGCGGCGCAGGTGCTTGCCGGCTACAGCCTTGGCGAGGCCGACCTCCTGCGCCGTGCGATGGGCAAGAAGATCAAGGCCGAGATGGACGCGCAGCGCGAGCGCTTCGTCAGCGGCTGCGCGCAGCACGACATCGCCAAGCCGAAGGCCAACGAACTGTTCGACTTGATCGACAAGTTCGCCGGCTACGGCTTCAACAAGAGCCACGCCGCCGCCTACGCGCTCGTCGCCTACCAGACGGCCTGGCTGAAGGCGCATCACCCGGTCGAATTCTTCGCCGCCTCGATGTGCTTCGACATGCACCAGACCGACAAGCTGTCGATCTTCGTCGACGACATGCGCCGGCTGGGGGTCCCGGCGCTCGGGCCGTCGATCAACGCCTCCGAAGCCGAATTCGCTGTCGAGCCGCAGGGTGAGGGCCATGCGGTGCGCTATGCGCTGGGCGCGCTGAAGGGCGTCGGCGAGAAGGCGATGGAGCAGCTGGTCGCCGAGCGCTCGGCGAACGGTGCCTTCGCCTCGCTCGACGATTTCGCCGACCGCGTCGATCCGCGGCTTCTGAACCGGCGGCAGATCGAGAGCCTCGCCGGCGGCGGGGCCTTCGACTGCGTCGTCCCCGACCGCGCGACCGTCTTCGCCGCGGCCGAGACCATCCTCGCCCATGCCGCGAGCGCCGCCGATGCTCGGACGAGCGGGCAGGGCGGCCTGTTCGGCGAAGGCTCGGCGAGCGTCGCGCCGATGCGGATGCCGAACGTCGCCGCCTGGAGCCTCGCGGAGACGATGGCGCAGGAGAAAGAAAGCTTCGGCTTTTATTTCTCGGCCCACCCGGTCGATAGCTATCGCCACCTCGCCAGCGCCCATGGTGCGCGCAGCTTCGCCGATCTCGCCTCGCTTCCGGCGCCAGCCGACGGCGGCCGCTCGAACGCGGTCATGGCCGGCCTGGTCGAGGATGCGCGCTGGCGCACATCGGCGCGCGGGCGCCGCTACCTGATGGCGACGCTTTCCGATTCGTCCGGGCAGTTCGTCGCGACGGTGTTCGACGATCCGGTCGCCGCCTTGCTCGAGCAGGCCGTGAAGGACGGTGCCTGCGGGCTGATGAACGTCGAGCTCGACCGCCGGCCCGGCGAGGATGCGCCGCGGGTGACGGTGAAGAGCTTCCAGTCCTTCGAAGGCCTGTCGCGGCGGTCGCGGCTGCAGCTGGAGGTCGAGGTCGACAGCGCCGACACGCTGAAGCGCCTGTCGGAGGCGCTCGCGGGTGCCCGCGGCGGCAACGGCCTGCTCAAGCTCAAGGCCGCGATCCCGGACGGGCATGCCGACCTCGTCCTTGGGCGTGATTTCCAGCTCGACGCGGAGCTTGCCGCAAGGATCGAGCGGGTCGAGGGCGTCACCGCGGTCCGGCTGTCGACTGCCGAGCCGGCCCGGCTTGCGCTGGCGTCCTAGCCGAATCTAGACTGCCTCCGAAACGACCATTGGGAGGTGTCATGCTCGGAGCGATGCAACATTGGCCGCTGAGGGTCAGCCGGCTGATCGATTATGCCGCGCACGAGAATGGCAGCCGCGAACTGGTCTCGCGCTGGGCCGACGGCACCACCACCCGCACCGATTATGCGGGGGTCGCACGCGACTCGCGCCGGCTTGCGCGGGCTCTGGAGCGGCTCGGGCTGAAGCGCGAGGACAGGGTGGCGACGCTGGCGATGAACCATAGCCGCCACATCGTCTCCTGGTACGGCACGATCGGCATGGGCGGGATCATCCACACGGTGAACCCGCGGCTCTTCGCCGACCAGCTCGTCTACATCTTCAACCACGCCGAGGACCGCGTCCTCTTCTACGACGCGGCCTTCGCGCCCCTGGTCGAGAAGCTGAAGCCGGAGCTGAAGACGGTCGAACATTATGTCGCCTTCGACGGGCCTTCGACCGAGTTCGAGACTCTGATCGGCGGGGAGAGCGACGATTATCGCTGGGTCGAGGGCGACGAGCGCGACCCCTGCATGCTCTGCTACACCAGCGGCACCACCGGCAATCCGAAGGGCGTGCTCTACGAGCATCGCTCCACCGTCATCCACGCCATGGCCGAGGTCCAGCCCGACGTGTTCGGGGTCGGCCGCCGCGCGGTAGCGCTGCCGATCGTGCCGATGTTCCACGCCGCCGCCTGGGGCCTGCCCTTTGCCGCGCCGATCGCGGGCTGCAAATTGGTCTGCACCGCCGATTACACGCCGAGCGTGGTCTGCGACCTGATCCACGACGAGGGAGTCACCCATACCGCCGCGGTGCCGACCGTCTGGCTCGGCCTGATGCAATATGTCGACCAGACCGGCCGCGATCTCGGCCCCCTGCAGCAGGTGACGATCGGCGGCTCGGCCGCGCCGCGCGCGATGGTCGAGTTCTTCGAGAAGCGCGGGGTCAAGGTCGCCCATGCCTGGGGGATGACCGAGATGTCGCCGATCGGCACGATCGGGGCGCGGCCCCACGATTGGGACGAATTGAGCTTCGAGCAGCAGATCGACATCATCTGCAAGCAGGGGCGGGTGCCGTTCGGGGTCGAGATGCGCATCGTGGACGACGAGGGGAATGAGCAGCCGCGCGACGGCAAGAGCTCCGGCCGGCTCCAGGTGCGCGGGCCCTGGGTGGTCGAGCGCTATTTCAAGGAAGAGAAGAAGGCGACCGACGCGGACGGCTGGTTCGACACCGGCGACGTCGCCGTCATCCACCCGGACGGCGTGATGCAGATCACCGACCGTTCGAAGGACGTGATCAAGTCCGGCGGCGAATGGATCAGCTCGATCGAGCTGGAGAATGCCGCGGTCTCCTGCCCGGGGGTCGCCGAGGCGGCCGCCATCGGCGTCCATCACCCCAAGTGGGACGAGCGGCCGCTTCTGCTCTGCGTGAAGAGGGACGGCGCGGAGGTGAGCGCCGAGACCGTCCAGGCGCACCTCTCGACGCAGGTCGCCAAGTGGTGGCTCCCCGACGAGATCCTCTTCGTCGAAAGCCTCCCCCACACCGCCACCGGCAAGCTCCTCAAGACCGCCATCCGGGAGGAGTATAAGGACCACAAGCTGCCCAGCGCCTAGTCTCCCCTCCGGCAAGCGGGAGGGGAATTAGAGCAGCCGCAGCTGCGGCCCGCTCGGCGGCTCGAACAGGTCCGTGCGCAGCGGGCGCTTGTCCTGGTTCAGCCCGTGCTTCCGAACCGCGATCTCGAAGCGCGTCCTGAGCAGGTCCGACCACGGCCCCTGGCCGCGCATCCGGCTGAACCAGTTCGGGTCGTTGTCCTTGCCGCCGCGGATCGACTTGATGACGCTCATCACCTTGCGCGCGCGGTCGGGGAAATGCTCGTCGAGCCAGGCCCGGAACAAAGGCGCGACCTCGTGGGGCAGGCGGACGGGGATGTAGAAGCAGCCCGGCGCCCCGGCCTCGGCCGCAGCCTCTACGATATGCTCGAGCTCGTGATCGGTGATCCCGGGCACGACCGGCGCGATCGCCACCGAGCAGGGAATGCCGGCCGCGTTCAGCGCCTTCACCGCTGCAAGCCGCTTGCGCGCAGCCGGCGCCCGCGGCTCCAGCGTGCGCGAGATCGCCGGCTCGAGCGAGGTCACCGAAAGCGCCACCCCGACCAGCCGCTGCTTCGCCATCGGCGCCAGGATATCGAGATCGCGAAGCACACGGTCCGATTTGGTCGTGATCATCACCGGGTGCCTGGTCTCGGCCAGCACTTCGAGGATCGAGCGCATGATCCGCCATTTGGCCTCGATCGGTTGGTACGGATCGGTGTTGGTGCCGATCGCGATCGGCCGGCATTGGTAGCCGGGCTTGCCGAGCTCGATTCGCAGCAATTGCGCCGCATTCGGCTTGGCGAACAATTTCGATTCGAAGTCGAGCCCCGGCGAGAGGTCGTGGAAGGCGTGGGTCGGCCGCGCGAAACAATAGATGCAGCCATGCTCGCAGCCCCTGTACGGGTTGATCGAGCGGTCGAAGCTGATGTCGGGCGAGCTGTTGCGGGCGATGATCGTCCGCGGCTCCTCAACCGTGACCGTCGTCCGGAGCGGCGGCGGCCCGCCGTCGATCGAACCGCGCTCGTCCAACCAGTCGCCGTCCGCCTCGCGGGTGGCGAGTCCGAAGCGCGTCGGCGTCCTGTTCTCAGGCGCGCCGCGCCCGTGCTGGACGTCGGGGCGGTTCACCCAGTCTTGCTACACCCGGAACAGAATGAGAACAAGAGGCTCTAGCGCTGCCCCATCGCGGTTTGCCGCGGCTGGCGTTCGAGGCGCACCGCATTGGCGCCCGGCATGCCCGGGAATCGCGGCCAGAGACCCTGGACCAGGGCCGCGCGGCTGGTCGAGCTCTGGCCGAGGCGCTGTTCGTACACCCAGTAATTGCGAAGGATGATCGGAACGTAGCCACGAGTCTCCCAATAAGGGATCGACTCGATGAACAGCAGAGGGTCGCTCTGGTCGTATCGGACCGACCATTCGGCAATCGGCGCAGGGCCGGCATTGTAGGCGGCGATCACGCGCGGCAGCAGCCCGCCGGTGCCCGGCAGGTCGCGCAGATATTCGAGATAGGATTGGCCGAACTCGATGTTGGTTGCCGGGTCGTTGAGCTGGATCCCGGCTGAGGGCTCCCCGCGCCAGCGGGCGAGATCGCCGGCGGTTCCCGGGCGGACCTGCATCAGTCCGCGCGCGCCGGCGGCGCTGACTGCGTCGGGGCGGAAGGCCGATTCCTGAAGCGCGTGGGCGAAGGCGAGGGCGCGGTCGACCCGCCAACCGCGGGTCGGGCTCCAGTCGGGGGTCGGATAGCGGGCGAGCGGATCGATGGTCACCCCGCGCGGCGCATTGTGTGCGAGCCACATCTGCGTGCCCGTCAGGTTCAATCGCGCGGCCAGTTGGATCAAGGCCTCATGCTCGTTGGGCTCGCCGATCCGGGCCTGGTGGCGGATGACCTCAGACGCGGCGTCGCGCTCGCCGATCTCGGCCAGTGCAAGCGCGGTCCGGACGTTGCGGAGGTCGGCGATCCGGCGCCAGTCGGCGCGATCGAGGCCGCCAGAATTGGGGATGGTGCTGGAGCGAATTCCAAGCGCGCGCGCGGCGAGCATGCCGTAGAAGGTTTCGCCGAAGCGCGCGGCGGTGCGCAGGTGCGCCTGGACCCGCTCCGGGCGGCGGCAGGCCATTTCGGCGCGCGACGCCCAATAATGGCCGGCTGCGGCGAATTCCTGATCGGAGGTGCGCGTCGGGACGGAGGCGAAGGCTTCGGCCGCGGCGGCGCAATCGCCCATCCGCCAGCTTGCGAGGGCGAAGGTCCAGGCGGCGTGCGGCGCCCATTCGCCGCTTCCCCCGCGGGCGCGTTCGGCCAGGCGGCGGGCGGACTGGTCGTCGCCGATCAGATAATAGGACCAGGCGATCCGATGCTGGAAGTTGGTGAGCCCTTCCGGGGTCAGTTCCAGTTCGCGCGCAGCGAGCATCGCTTCCGCCTCGGACGGGCGGTCGGCGACGATCAGCGGCTGGATCAGCGGCTCGAGCGTGGCGGCGCTTGGGTCGCCGCGTACGCCTGGCGCCCGGGCCCGGCGCGGCTGGCTCGGTGCGCCGACGAGGCGCTGCTGCGGAGGAAGCGCCGGGAGCTCGGTCGCGCCGCGCGTCGTGGCGAGCCGGGCGAGCTGCTCGGCCTGGGGAAGCTCCCGGCCCATGGAGATGAGCTGGAGCAGGGGCGCGAGCTCCACGCGGGGCGAGCCCGGCGCGAGATAGAGGCGGGCGCGGGCATAAGCGTGGAGGGGCCCCTCGCCGGTAGCGTCGAGCCGCGCTGCGGCGCCCGCCCAATCGCGCGCGGCGATCAGCGCGAAGACGCCGCGATAATATTCGCGCTGCTCGGCGGTGAGCAGCGGCGCAAGCGGCGCGCGCGCAGCGGCGGTGTCGTCCGCCTCGACTTCGGCGAGCGCGGCTTCGTCCAGCGCTGCCGCGGGCGTTGCGCCGGCGAGGAGGAGCAAGGCGAGCCAGCGGGTCATTTCAGCCGCTCCATCACCATCTGGAGGTCCGCCCAGGCGAGCGCCTTCTGGGCCGGGTGCGTGAGGAGGAAGCGGGGCGAGAAGGTGACGATCGCGGGCACCAGGCCGGCATGGGTCTCGATCTCATGCCAGCGCCCGCGGGCCCGCGCCGCGGGAAGGCCGGTCAGCGCCCGCCCGGCATCGTCGCCGAACAGGATCAGCGCCTTGGGCGCGGCAAGGCCGATATGGTGGCGCGCCAGCAGGGCGCATTGCTTTTCGGCAGCGCCCGCGAGACGGCCGTCGGGCGAGCGGAAACAGGAGATGGCGGCGAGGTAGATGCTCTCGCGGCTCCGCCCCATCGCCGCCAGCATGCGGTCGAACAACGTCCCCTCATCGCCGGAGAGGAGCGTGCCGGAAGCACAATCCGCGGCGCTGGGCATGCCCGTCATCACCATCAGCCCCGAGGCCGGATCGCCCGAGGGGCAGACGTTCGGCGCCGAGGGCGAGGCGAAGGGCAGAGCGTCGCCGTCGCGGAGATAGGCCTGGAAGAGATCGAGCTGGCCCGGCAGCGCCTCCGCCGCCGGGGCAGCCGGCTCGGCGGGCATCGCCTTCGTTTCCACCGGAAGCGGCGCCGGCGCGGGCTTCAGCCAGTCGCGCGGCTCCTCGGCGGCGACCATGTCGACCCCGGCATCGATCCACCACTGCAAGGCGCTCGCCGCCTCCGCAGGGGAATAGTCTTCCATCACCCGCTCCACCGGGCCACTGAGTCCGTCCGCGCCGGGCTGGTCAACCGCGTAGGAGCCGCTTATCTGCAAAGCGTTGGCCGTTTGCGACGACAGGAGTCCTCACGGCGCCCCGATACGGAGACGCGAATGTCCGAACGCGAGTCGATGCCTTACGACGTGGTGATCGTCGGTGCGGGCCCCGCAGGCTTGGCCGCGAGCATCCGTCTGAAGCAGCTCGCCGAGGAAGCCGGACGGGAGCTTTCGGTCTGCATCCTCGAAAAGGGCTCCGAGGTCGGCGCGCACATCCTTTCCGGCGCGGTCGTCGATCCGATCGCGCTCGACGAGCTTATCCCGGACTGGAAGGAGCGCGGAAGCCCGCTCACCGTGCCGGTGACGTGCAACGAGCATTGGGTGCTGACCGCCAAGAAGAAGTTCGGCATGCCCCATTATTTCATGCCGCCCTTCATGGACAATGAGGGCACCTACACGGTCAGCCTCGGCAATCTCTGCCGCTGGCTCGCCGGCCAGGCCGAGGCGCTCGGGGTCGAGATCTTCCCGGGCTTCCCGGCCGCCGAAGTGCTCTACAACGAGGACGGATCGGTGAAGGGCGTCGCCACCCAGGACATGGGCGTGGCGCGCGACGGCACGCCCAAGGCCGACTACCAGCCCGGAATGGAGCTGCACGGCAAATACACCTTCTTCGCGGAAGGCGCCCGGGGACACCTCACCCGGCAGCTCAAGAAGGTCTTCGACCTCGAGGCCGACAGCCAGCCGCAGGTCTACGGGATCGGCCTCAAGGAATTGTGGGACATCGACCCGGCCAAGCACGAGCTGGGGCGGGTCATCCACACGCAGGGCTGGCCGCTCGACGATTCCTCCTGGGGCGGCGGCTTCATCTACCATCAGGAGAACAACCAGCTCGCGATCGGCTTCGTCGTCGCGCTCAACTACAAGAATCCCTATCTCTCGCCCTTCGAGGAATTCCAGCGCTGGAAGCAGCATCCGGAGATCCGCGAGATGCTGGAGGGCGGCCGCCGCGTCTCCTACGGCGCGCGTGCGATCAACGAGGGCGGCTGGCAATCGGTGCCGAAGCTGGCTTTCCCGGGCGGGGCGCTGATCGGCTGCTCGGCGGGCTTCGTCAACGTGCCGCGGATCAAGGGCAGCCACACCGCGATGAAGTCCGGAATGCTGGCCGCCGAGGCCGCCTTCGCGGCGATCGTCGGCGACCGCCAGGGCGACACGCTGGACGCCTATCCCGAAGCGCTCAATGCGAGCTGGATCGCGAAAGAGCTGAAGATGGTCCGCAACGTCGAGCCCCTAGTGGCGAAGTGGGGCGGCACGCTCGGCACATTGCTCGCCGGCGCCGACATGTGGATGCGCTACGTCAATGTCGGCCTGCCGTTCACGATGCGCCACCATCCGGACAATGAAAGCCTGTGGCGCAAGGACATGGTCCGGCCGATCGAATATCCCAAGCCCGACGGCGTGATCAGCTTCGACCGGCTGTCGTCGGTGTTCGTCTCGAACACCAACCACGAGGAGGACCAGCCGGTCCACCTGCGGCTGAAGGACCCGGCGATCCCGACCGAGGTCAACTTGCCGGTCTATGACGGGCCGGAGCAGAGATATTGCCCGGCGGGCGTGTACGAGTTCGTGGAGGAGGGCGGGCGGCCGCGGCTCCAGATCAACGCCCAGAATTGCGTCCACTGCAAGACCTGCGACATCAAGGACCCGACGCAGAACATCGTCTGGGTGACGCCGGAAGGCGGAGGAGGACCCAATTACCCCAATATGTAGAGCCGCGCTCGCAGGGCTGGTCGCCGGCGCCCTGGTCCTTCCCGGCGCTGCGTTCGCGCGCGAGACGACCGCAGACGCGCTGCCGCTCCGTTCCTACGTCGAGGCGCGGGCCGCGGCCTCGTCGGGCGCGCTCCAGCGGGCGAGCCGGAGCTATGCCGAGGCGCTGACCGCGCTGCCGGGGAACGACGTGCTCGCCGCCGGCGCGCTCAACCATGCGATCGGCGCCGGCGACTGGAGCCTGGCGGTCCGAGCGGCCCGGGCTCTCGACGCCGCCGGCCGGGCAAGCCCCGAAGCGCGGGTCACGTTGCTCTCGGCAGCGCTCAACCAGCGCGACTGGCGCGCCGCCAACACCCAGATCGACGGTCTCGCGGCGGAAGAGGCCTTCGCCTTCATGGTGCCGGTGCTCCGCGCTTGGGTCGCGCTGGGGAGCGGCCGCGGCGATCCTATCGCGATCCTCGACGCCGCGACCGGCGACGCCGCCGCGTCCGGCTACATCCCGGAGCAGCGGGCGATGCTCGACTTGCTTCGCCGCCGCGGAGACGCCGCGGCCGATTACGCGCCGGTCGCCGATGCCGCCGGTCCGCGCGCTGCAAGATTGCGCATCGCCGCCGCCGCCTATCTCGCGCGCCGCGGCGACCGGCGGGAGGCGTTGAGCCTGCTCACCGGCGCGTCGGAGCCGATCGCCCAGGCGCGGCGGCTGATCGAGGCGCGGCGCCGGGTACCGGGCGAGATTTCGACGCCCGCCGCCGGGATCGCCGAATATCTCACGCGGATCGCGCTCGACCTCAACGGCGCGGAGGTTCGGCCGCTCGCGCTCAGCTTCGCGCGCCATGCCACCTTCCTCGCATCGGACAACAGCACCGCGCGGATGATCGTCGCCGAGCTTCTCGGCCAGAGCGAGCGGCGCGATTCGGCGCTTCAGGTGCTTGCGCCGATCAGCGCCGAGGATCCCTTCGCAGGGATCGCGCTGGACCTCAGGGTTTCGCTGCTGATCGGCGCGGGCCGCGGTGAGGAGGCGATCGTGGCAGCACAGGCCGCCGCCCAGCGCAGCGACGCGCGCGCCATCGACTGGACCCGCCTCGCCGACGCCTACATGCAGCTCGATCGGCACGGCGAAGGCGCCGCCGCCTATGAGCGGGCAATCGCGCTTGCCGGCGCGGACCGGGGCGACCATCCGCTCTGGGCGATGTGGCTGATGCGGGGCAGCGCGCTCGAACGGTCCGGCGACTGGAGCGGCGGGCTTGCCGCGCTCCGCCGCGCCCACGAGCTCGCGCCCGAACAGCCCGAGGTGCTCAACTATCTTGGCTATGCGCAGCTGGAGCGGCGGGAGAATGTCGCAGAGGCGACTCGGCTGGTCGCGGAGGCCCACCGCCGCGCGCCCGACAGTGCGGCAATCGCCGATTCCCTGGGCTGGGCGCATGTCCTCGCCGGCGACGTCGCCGCCGGTATCCCGCTCCTCGAACAGGCGGCGCAGGGCGAGCCGGCGGACGTCACGATCAACGAGCATCTCGGCGACGCCTATTTCCGCGCCGGGCGGCGGATCGACGCCCGCCACGCCTGGAAGGCGGCCTTGGTCTATGCGGAGGGCGAGGATCGCGCGCGGCTCGGCGCCAAGATCGAAGCGGGGCTGACCCCGCAGCTCGCGGCGCGCTGACGGCGGTGGACGAGACCGCCTACGCCAAGATCAACCTCGCACTCCACGTCCGCGGACGCGAGGCCGACGGCTTTCACCGGATCGAGACCATCTTCGCCTTCTGCGAGGAGGGGGACAGGCTGAGCGTCGCCCCCGCCGACACGATCGGGCTGAGCATCACGGGCCGGTTCGCCGGGACTCTCACCGCGGGCGAGGACAATCTCGTCCTTCGCGCCGCCCGCGCGCTCGCCGCTTATTGCGGGACCCGTCGGGGCGCGGCCATCGCGCTCGAGAAGAACCTTCCGGTCGCGGCCGGTCTCGGCGGCGGCTCCGCCGATGCGGGTGCGGCGCTGCGCCTCCTCTGCCGCTTCTGGGACGTGACGCCGAGCGAGGAGGAGCTTCTCGCGCTCGCCGCGCCGCTCGGCGCGGACGTGCCGGCTTGCCTGGTCAGCCGCACCTCGCGCGGCGATGCCCGCGGCGACCGGCTGACGCCCTGGAACGAGCTCGATCTCGCCGGGACGCCGGTTCTTCTCGTCAATCCTGCAGTGCCGCTGTCGACCGCGGCCGTGTTTCGCGCCTGGGACGGGATCGACCGCGGGCCGCTGAGCGGGCTCGAAGGGTCGCGCAACGATCTCGAGCTGCCGGCGACCGAGCTCGTGCCGGAGGTCGCCGACGCGCTCGAATCGCTGGCCGACGCAGCGGTGGCGCGCATGTCCGGCTCCGGCGCGACCTGTTTCGGCCTTTACCGCGATCCTGCCGCCCGGGATGCCGCGGCGGTCCGGATCCGTGCCGCGCACCCGGGCTGGTGGACGCTCGCCACCCGTCTCCGCTGACCCGCCTCTCCCGTTACGGGACGGGCATCTCGCGCCGTTAACCACCGTCTCCCGCAGATATGCGTCGTGGCACGGCTTTTGCGTGGCCGCCGGCACGGGTCGACACATTTGCGGTCACGCATGTGGACATTCGGCCGCAGTCTCCGCACCCACCGGCGGACGCTGCGGACTGTAAGGCCGGGGCGGCTTCAAGCGCCCCGGCCTTTTTTTCGCGACAATCGGGTTCGCCCGCGGCAATTGGACCGCATGTTCACGCTCGCGATCGATGAGGGCATCGCACGGCTGACGCTGAGCCGTCCGGAGGCGCGCAACGCCATCCCGCTCGCCGGCTGGGACAGGCTCGCGGCGCGGGCCGCCCAGGCGGCGGCGCAGGGCGCGCATCTGCTCATCCTCGAAGGAGCGGGGGACGCCTTCTGCGCAGGCGCGGATGTCGGCGAGTTTCCGGAGCGCGAGCAGGGCCGGTTGAGGCTCTCCATGCGCGGCGCGCTGGACGCCTTGGCGGCGCTGGACATCCCGACCATCGCCGCGATCGGCGGGCCCTGCTACGGGGCCGGCGTGGCGCTCGCGCTCGCCTGCGACATCCGGCTCGCTAGCGCCGCGGCGCGCTTCGCCATCACCCCGGCGAAGATGGGCATTTCCTACCCGCAGGAAGACATTCACGCGCTCGTCGCCGCCGTCGGGCCGGGCCAGGCGGCGCGCCTGCTCTTCTCGGGCGCGGCGATCGACGGTGCCGAGGCCTTGCGCATCGGCCTCGCCGACGCACCGCTCGAGGGGTTGGACCATCTGGTTGCCGCCATCCGCACCAGCGACCCGGCGAGCCTCGGGACATTGAAACGGGGTATCGCGCTGGCGCGGACGGGCGTGCGCAGCGACGCGGGTCAGGACGAGGCCTTCGATTCGCTGATCGGCGCAGAGGCGCTCGGTGACAGGCTCGCCGCACGGAGGCGAAAATGAGGGCGGCGCCCCTGGTCTTGCTCGTCGTTGCGGCGTGCGGCGAGACGCCGGGGGTCGACTGCGCGATCGGCGGCGGCGATTTCGCGCGCACCTGCACGCTCGACCGAACCGGGGCGGGGGCGCTGACGATCCGCCATCCCGACGGCGGCTTCCGCCGCATCCGGATCGAGAATGGCGCGCCGGTCGCGGCGGACGGGGCCGAGCGCGCATCCGTGCGGCGCAGCGGCGACATGGTCGAGATCGGGATCGGCCAGGATCGCTACAGGCTTCCTCGGGAGGCGCTGAGATGATCGTCCTGACCGCAGAAGAGATGCGTGCGGCCGAGGCGCGGGCGATCGAGGAAGGAACCCCGGTCGAAACGCTGATGGATCGCGCCGGGATCGCTGCGGCAGAGGCGATCGGCGTCTATGCCGGGCCGATCCCCGCGCTCGTGCTCTGCGGGCCCGGCAACAATGGCGGCGACGGCTATGTGATCGCCCGCGCACTCCGGGAGCGCGGCGCCGAGGTCAAGGTCGCCGCACTCGCCGAGCCGACGACGCCGGCCGCCAGCGCGGCGCGCGAGGCTTGGGATGGACCAGTCGCGTCGCTCGACGAGGCGGAGCCGGCACCGCTCCTCGTGGACGCGCTTTTCGGCACGGGCCTGAGGCGCCCGTTCGACCAGGCGGATCGGCTGCTCGCGCTCGCCGGAGCCGCCCGGATCCGGGTCGCGATCGACCTTCCGAGCGGGGTCGCGACCGACGACGGCGCGCTTCTCTCGCCGGTGCCCGACTACGACCTCACCATCACCTTCCAGACATTGAAGCCCTCGCATCTGCTCCAGCCCGCCGCTCGGCATATGGGGCGGATTGTCGTCGCGGATATCGGGATCGCGGCGACGAGCGAGCTCATGACAGTGGAGCGGCCGCGGCTGCACGTCCCGGGCCCGGACGATCACAAATACCGCCGCGGCTATGTCGCGATCCTCGCCGGGGAAATGCCGGGCGCGGCGGCGCTGGTCGCGTCGGCAGCAGCGCGGAGCGGCGCAGGCTATGTGCGGCTGTTCGGGCAAGGCGTCGTTCACGGCCTGCCGAATGCAGTCGTCCAGGCGCCCGGCGCCGAGTTCGAACCGGACGAGCGGATCGGCGCGCTCGTCGTCGGCCCGGGCCTCGGTCTCGGTCCCCAGGGCGAGGAGATCCTGGAGCGCGCGATCGAGAGCAGCTCCGCGCTCGTCCTCGACGCCGACGCGCTGACCCTGCTCGCGGCGCGCCCGCGGCAGTTGGAGGGCGCGATCCTGACCCCGCACGAAGGCGAGTTCCGCCGGCTCTTCCCGGACCTGTCGGGGAGCAAGGTCGAGCGCGCCCGCGCCGCGGCGAAAGCGACCGGCGCGGTGATCGTGTACAAGGGGCCTGACACAATCGTCGCGGCGCCCGACGGCCGTGCAGCGATCGGCACCGCGCCGCACTGGCTCGCAAGCGCGGGAACGGGCGACGTCCTCGCCGGCACGATCGCGGCGATGCGCGCTTCGGGACAAAAGCCGTTCGATGCCGCTTGCGCCGGAGTCTGGCTGCAGGGCAGGGCGGCCGAACTCGCAGGCCCGGCGCCGATCGCCGACGACGTCGCTGCCTGCCTTCGCCAAGCTGTGACGGAGTGCCTGTGAGCCAGGACGAGGTGGTGCGGCTCGCCGCGCGTGGCGACGGGGTGACGGCGAGCGGGGCGTTCGTGAAGCTGGCCGCGCCGGGGGATCTCGTCGCGGAGGACGGCGCGATCATTCCCGGTCCGCACCACCAGGTGCCTCCTTGCCGCCACTTCCCGGAATGCGGCGGCTGCCAGCTCCAGCATGTCGACGATTCGGCTTATGCGGATTTCCTCAAGGAACGGGTGGCCGGTGCCCTTTCCGCACAGCAGCTCGATCTGCCCGAGATCCGATCGCCGCACATCTCGCCCCCCAACACGCGCCGCCGCGCGGCCTTGCGCTTCGACCGCGGCCGGCTCGGCTTCAACGAGGAGGCGTCGCATCGGGTCGTCGATATGCGCGAATGCCATATCCTGCGGCCCGAGTTGTTCGCGCTGGTCGCGCCGGTGCGCGCCCTGCTCCAGCGTCTCGGCGTGCGCAATGCCGGCGTGCGTCTTACCCTCGCCGACCAGGGCGTTGACCTGTTGCTCGAGAATGTCGCCGCGGACGGACTCGAGGCGGCGCAAATGCTGACCGAATTCGCCCAGAACCAGGGCCTGGCGCGCCTCGCCTTGGACGACGGATACGGCGTCCAGAGCCGCTGGGAGCCTGAGCCGGTAACGATCACCCTCGGCGGCGTCCCGGTGCCGCTGCCCCACGGCGCCTTCCTCCAGGCGACGGCCGACGGCGAGGCGGCTCTGGTCGATGCGGTCCGCGAGGCGATCGGCGCCGCGCGCGTGGTGGTGGACCTGTTCGCCGGGCTCGGCACATTCGCGCTCACGCTCGACGGCAAGCTGCTCGCCGCAGAAGGCGCGCGCGACGCGGTGCTCGCGCTGAAGGCCGCGGCGTCCCGCGCAGGCCGCCAGGTGTTCGTCGACCACCGCGACCTCTTCCGCCGGCCCTACACGAAGGCCGAGCTCGACCGGTTCGAGGCGGTCGTCCTCGATCCGCCGCGCGCCGGCGCCGCCGAGCAGGTTACCCAGCTCGCCGCCGCAGGCGTGCCGCGAATCGCCTACGTCTCGTGCAACCCCGCCACCTTCGCGCGCGATGCGAAGGCGCTCCTCTCAGGCGGCTACCGGCTCGATTGGGTGAAGCCGGTCGGCCAGTTCCGCTGGTCCACCCATGTCGAGCTCGCGGCGGCGTTCAGCCGTTAGTGGATCAGCGCGATCAGCGCGTGGACCGTCATTGCCAGCAGGACCAGCGACGACAGCAGGAAGGCCAGGAAGCGGTAACGGATGACGTTGACCGTGGCCTGGATCAGGCTGTGGATCACGCGAAGGCCGACATAGGCCCAGGCGAGCTGGGCGTTGAGGCCGTCGCCTTGCCCAATCAGCGCCAGAGTGATCGCGATCGCGTAGAAGAGCGTCGGCTGCTCCATAAGATGCAGGTAATTGTGCGCCTTCCACTGGGTGCGGTCGTCGAGCACGCCGTCGAGCACGCCCGGCCGCCCGCCGACCGCGGTCTTGAGGTCGATGCCCTTGGCGCGCATCGCCGGAAGCCGGGTCGCGACCATCCAGAACATCATGACGAGAGACCAGGCGACGAGCACCGCCACCGGCAGCAAAATTTCGGAGCGTTCCATAAGACAACACCCTCCCGGTTGAGGCCGGGAGGGTGCTGGATTGTTGCGGCAGTGTAAAGATCATGTCCCCCCACGCGGGAGGAGCGCCGCGATCAGTCGAACATCTTCGCGAAGCGGCGGGCTTCGCGGTCCTTCCAGAGGCCGCGATGGTAGGCGTCGCTGGCGAGGAGCGGCATCACCGAGGTCGCCTCGGCGAAGACCATCTGCTCCATTGCGGTCGAGACCTTGCCCCAGCTCGCCGCCTCCTGGAGGGTGGAGGAGGAGCAGGCGCCGTCGCGCACGTCCGCGACCGTGATCTGGATCGCGTATTTGTGGACCTCGACGTCGTCGTGGCCGAGGATCTCGGCGCAGACCACCGTGTCCTGGATGAAGTTCTTCGGAACGCCGCCGCCGATCATCAGGAGACCGGTGGTGCCGGCCTTGATCTTGATGTCGGTGAGCTCGCGGAAGTCCGCGATCGAGTCGATCGTCATATAGGGCTTGCCAGCCTTCATCCGGTCGACCTGGTGCTTGACCAGGCCGAAGCCGGCCGACGAGTCGGTGAAGGCCGGGCAGAAGATCGGCACGTCATGCTCGTAGGCGAGCTTGACCAGGCTGTTCTCCTTCTTGCCGTGCTCCAGCAGATACTTGCCCATCTCGCGGATGAACGCGCGGGACGAATAAGCGCGCGGCTCGAGCGTCTCGGCGATCTCGAACACCGTATGATCGACGTGCTGGAGATTCTCCTCGTCGATATAGGTGTCGTAGATGCGGTCGATGTAAAGCGAGCGCAAAGTGTCGTCGTCAGGGATTTCAAGGGCTTGGTAGTGCTTGTGGCCAAGCGCTTCGAAGAAGTCCATGTCGACGATGGTGGCGCCGGTGGCGACGATCCCGTCGACCATGTTGTTGCGCACCAGCTCGGCATAGAGGTCCATGCAGCCGCCGGCCGAGGTCGATCCGGCGATCACCAGGAAGATCGAGCAATCGCGGTCGCCGAGCATCGTGTTGTAGATCTCGGCGGCGCGGCCGAGATCGCGCGAGGTGAAGCTCATCTTCTTCATCGCGTCGACGATCGGGCGCGCATCGAAGCTCTTGATGTCGACATGCTCGACGACGCTCGAGAGCAGCTCCGCCTTGCGGGTGTCGTTGATCTTGGTCTCTTCGTTCACTTCAAATCTCCAAAGCCCCTCCCGCGGACGGGAGGGAGCTCACAGGTTCGTGTGCGGAATCGGTCGGGCGTGCTCGGCGCCGCGCCCGATATAGTTACAAGGTGACGACGTTCGAGCCCGCGGGCCGTTCCTCGGTCACATAAAGGCTCGCCATCGGCTCGTCGTCGACGACGTAGCTCGCCGCAACGCCGAAGCCGTTGAAGGCCGTGCGCATCGCGCAGCCATAAGCGCCGAGCATGCCGATCTCGATATAGTCGCCCGGTCCCACGTCCGCAGGGAGGTGGAAGGGGCCGGCCATATGGTCGAGATCGTCGCAGGTCGGGCCGTAGAAGCTGAAACCGATGTCGCGCGCGTCGGACGATTCGTCGCGGACGAGCTTCACCGGGAAGCGCCAGCCGATATGCGCCGCATCGAACAGGGCGCCATAGGCGCCGTCGTTGATGTAGAGCTGATCGCCGCGGCGCTTCTCGACGCGGACGAGCAGGCTTGCATATTCGGCGCAGAGCGCCCGACCCGGCTCGCACCAGAGCTCCGCCGAGTAGCTGATCGGCAGGCTCTCGAAGGCGCGCGCGATCACCTCGAAATAGGCTTCAAGGGCCGGCGGCTCCATGCCCGGATAGACGGAGGGGAAGCCGCCGCCGACATCGACGATGTCGACCGTGACCGCCGCCTCGACGATCGCCGCGCGGACTCGCTCCATGGCCTCGGAATAGGCTGCGGGGGTCATCGCCTGGCTGCCGACGTGGAAGCAGATGCCGAGCGCGTCCGCCGCCTGGCGGGCCGCCATAAGCAGCTCCTTCACCTCGTGCGCCTCGGCGCCGAACTTGGAGGCAAGGCTGAGCTTCGAATGATCGGACGAGACGCGCAGCCGCACGCAGAGGTTGAGGTCGCTCGCGGCCACGCCATCGGTGGCGGTGGCGCGGACGATCTTCTCCAGCTCCTCGAGCGTGTCGAGCGAGAAGGTGCGCACGCCAAGCTGATAGGCCTCGGCAATCGCCTCCTCCGCCTTGACCGGGTGCATGAAGCACTGGACGGCCTGCGGCAGCGTCTCGGCGACCAGGCGCACCTCGGCGATCGACGCGACGTCATAATGAGTCACGCCGGCGTCCCAGAGGATGCGCAGCAAATCGGGCGACGGGTTCGCCTTCACCGCATAGAGCGACCGGCCCGGAAACTTCTCGATGAAGAATCGGGCCGCGCGCCGTGCAGCGTGCGGGCGAAGAAGCGTCACCGGCTGGACCGGCCGCATATTGGCGAGATCGGCAACGACGGGGTTGCCGGAACGGGGCGAAGCTAGCCCCAGCGCGCTATGGTGCGTGTGCAACTCAAGGGACCTCCAAAGGCGGTAGTTGACGTTCACGCTGCCTTGCGGTTGTTGGAAGTCCCCTTGGGGCAGCGGCGCCGATATATTGGCCGCGTCCCCCCATGTAAAGACCTGCGGATTCACGCGTAAAACCAGAGGTTTAAGTGACAGAGAGGCTGCCATCGCCGGAGGGTGTAGAAGCTGCGGCGAACCGCATTTCGGGTGAAGTGACTCGCACGCCCTTGCTGCCATTGGCCGACGGGGTCTGGGTGAAGGCGGAATGCCTGCAGCAGGGCGGGAGCTTCAAGCTTCGCGGCGCGACCAACCGGCTGCTCCAATTGAGCGCCGATGAGCGCGCCCGCGGAGTCGTCGCTTTCTCCTCGGGGAACCACGCGCAGGGGGTCGCGATCGCGGCGCAGAAGCTCGGAATCGCCGCTACCATCGTCATGCCGTCCGACGCGCCTGCGGTGAAGCGGGACGGCACGCTTGCCGCCGGCGCGCGGATCGTCGGCTACGACCGGGCGACGGAGAGCCGCGAGGCGATCGCGGCGCGAATCGCCACGGAATCGGGCGCGATCGTCGTGCCATCCTTCGACGACGTCGACGTGATCGAGGGGCAGGGAACGGTTGGGGTCGAGATCCGCGCTCAGCTCGGCAGGGCGCCGGACGCGGTGCTCGTGCCCTGCGGCGGCGGTGGCCTATCCGGCGGAATCGCCGTCGCTCTGCGGGAGAGCCGGATCTACGCGGTCGAGCCGGAAGGTTGGGACGATATGGGCCGCTCGCTCCGCGCCGGAGCGATCCTCCCGGTCGAGGAGCCGGCCCCCGCGACGCGCTGCGACGCGCTCCAGACCAAATTGGTCTCGCCGCTCACCTACGGCGCGCTTCGCGATTCGGGCACGGAAGGTGCGTCGGTTTCCGAGGCCGAGGTCGAAGCGGCGATTCGCTTCGCCTTTTCGAGGCTGAGGCTGGTCGTCGAGCCCGGCGGCGCGGTGGCGCTGGCAGCGTGGCTGGCCGGCAAGGCGCGGCCGGACGGGGAGACGGTGATCGTCCTCTCGGGCGGGAACGTCGAACCGCGGCTCTACGCGGACATCCTCGCCGGCTCCGGCAGCTGAACCGCCGTCGCCGACTCGATCTGCCGTGTAAGGTCCCGCACGTGATTGGCGAGAATCTTGAGCTCATTGGCCTGACCGGCCGAGCGCGTTGCGGACCGGTTCGCCTCCGCGGCGTCCAGCAGGCATTCCAGCAGCAGCCCGACATTGGGGAGGATCGCACGCTCGATCTCGTCGAAGCTGCGGTCGAGCGGCGGGCGGCGGCGCTGCGTGTCCATGCGCCAAACCTATGGCGCCTTGCTTAACCGCGTGTAAAAGCCGCCCCCGTGACGCCGCTTGCAAGCATCCTTCTTTCGGTCGCGATGATCGCCGCCTTCGCGCTCGTCGCGGGCGGAATCGTCATGATTCGACGCGGCCGCGAGCGCACCAAGGGGGCGCTGATGGTGGTCGCCGCGCTCGTGCTGATCGGCAACGTCGCGATCCTCACGCTCTAGAGGCGTCGATCCTCGCCGCGATCCAGGCGCAGACGATCAACTGCATCGGGTGGAAGATCATCACCGGCAGGATCGCCATGCCTGCGGCGGCGCCCGGGAATAGGATCCGCGCCATCGAGGCGCCGGTCGCGAGCGACTTGACCGAGCCGCAGAACAGGATCGCGCTCCGGCTCGCCGGCGAGAAGGCGCGTCCGATGGCGAGGCTGGCGCCGAGCGCGGCCGCCAGCAGGACGGCTGAGAGCGCGAACAGGGCGAGCAGCTGTCCCTCCGGGATTCGATCCCAGATGCCTTCGACCGTGGCGGCTGCGAAGGCGCCGTAGACGGCGAGCAGGATCGTGCCCTTGTCGACGACGAGGACCACGCCCGGATGGCGATCCGCCCAGCGGTGGAGAAGCGGCCGAAGCCCATGGCCGAGCAGGAACGGAAGGAAGATCAGCCCGACGATCCGCAGGATCGCGCCGGCCGAGAGCGCGACGCCCTCGCTCCCGATGAGCAAGGCGACGAGCAGAGGCGTGAGAAACACCCCGGCGAGGTTCGAAAAGGCCGCCGCCGCGACCGCGCCGGCGACATTGCCGCGCGCCATCGAGGTGAAGGCGATCGAGCTCTGTACGGTGGAGGGGAGGGCGCAGAGGAAGAGGATCCCGGTCCATAGTCCCGGCGCGAGCAGCCCTGGGAACAAGGTCGCGAGCGTCACGCCGGCAAGCGGGAAGATCGCGAAGGTGATCAAGAGCACGGCGGCATGGAAGCGCCAGTCGGTGACGCCCCCCTTCAGCGCCTCCCGCGGGAGCCGGACCCCGTGGAGGAAGAAAAGCAGGAAGATGGCGCCGAGCGTGACCGCGTCGATGATCTCGGCCGCGCTTCCGCGCACGGGCAGGACCATGCCGAGCAGCAGGGCGGCGATCAGCCAGAGGATGAACCGGTCGGGCAACAGCCGCGCGAGCATGGCGCGTGGCTAGGGGCCGCCGTCGCGAACGGCAAGGGTCAGGCGCCGCGGGCGATCCTGAGCCGGGTGCCGCTGGAGAGGCGATCGACCAGCGCGTCGATGCCGGCGGGCTCGCCGATATGATAGCCCTGGACCATGTCGCAGTTCATCTGCCGAAGGAGGCCGAGCACCTCCTCGGATTCGACGCCCTCGGCGACGACGGTGAGACCAAGCGCGTGGGCGAGCTTGACCGTCGAATCGACCACCGCCGCGTCGCTTCGGCTGACCGCGATCAGGGCGACGAAGCTGCGATCGATCTTGAGCTCGGTCGCGGGCAGCGTCTTGAGGTAGGACAGGGTCGATTGTCCGGTGCCGTAATCGTCGATCGAGATGTGGACGCCGAGCCGGCGGAGGCTGTTCAGCTCCTCGATCCCCGCCGAGCCCGCGAGCGCTGCGGATTCGGTGATCTCCAGAGTCAGGCGCCGTGCGTCCATCCGCTCGGTCTCCAGCATCTCGCGGATCGGCTCGAGCAGGCGCTTGCGGCCGATCATCTTGGCCGAGATGTTGACCGCGACGCTGAGCTCCTCGTCGAGCCGCGCGAAATCGCGGATCGCCGTCTGCAGCACGTGGAGCGTCAACTTCTCGATCCGGCTGTTGTCCTCGAGCATCGGGATGAACTGGTCCGGCCGGACCTCGCCGCGCACCGGGTGCGACCAGCGTACCAGCGCCTCGGCCCCGCAGACATTGCCGGCCTTGAGGTCGAACTTGGGCTGGTAGGCGACCCAGACGTCGCCATTGTCGAGCGCGCGATCGAGCTCGTTGAGGAGCGACAGGCGCCAATCGGCATCATCGTCATCCTCGGACTGATAGCGCTCCCAGTTGAGCCCGCGGCGTTCGGCGCGGGCCGCTGCAGCCATCGCGGCTGCGACAGAAGCCTCGGTGCCGAGGGTGCGATCGTCGCAGATGC
This sequence comes from Pseudomonadota bacterium, assembly GCA_023390415.1. Classification (GTDB taxonomy): domain Bacteria; phylum Pseudomonadota; class Alphaproteobacteria; order Sphingomonadales; family Sphingomonadaceae; genus Allosphingosinicella. The sequence goes on from JAEWCW010000092.1 coordinate 47,880, forward strand.
CGACGGAAATGATGATGTCCACCGTTCGCGCGCCGACGGCGATTCCGCTGGCGAGCAAAGCGTGGAGGCCTTCGACCGCGTCGGCGGTGGCGCCGAGCGGGGACGCCGTCTGCCAGGCGAAGCTGTGGTCGTCGACCTGGTAGACCGCGGCGTCGGACGCGGCGAGCGCGATGCGCGCGGCGACCTTGCGCATCAGCTCGCCCTGGCCTTCGGCGCCGAGCA
>JAEWCW010000099.1 GCA_023390415.1 Pseudomonadota bacterium
CAATTGAAGCGCGGCCGCCGCTACGCGATCCTGATCGCCTTCGTCCTCGCAGCGGTGCTGACGCCGCCGGACGTCCTCTCCCAGTTCCTGCTCGCGATCCCGCTCATCGCCCTCTACGAGGTCTCGCTGGTCGCGATCTGGTTTACCGAGCGCAAGCGCGCCAAGGCGGCCAAGGCTCAATCCGCGGCCTGATGCCGCGCTGCAACATGGTTATTTTTTTCGGCGAAGTGCGGGCTTGCGCACTTTTCCGAAAGGATCGGGCTGCTAGTTTCCAGCCCATGACGCGCGTCGACAACCTGTTGATCGAAAAGATCTTCTCGCCCGCCGCAGGCTGGCTCGAGCACCGGCTGGGGCTCGGCCAGTGGCGGATCGCACTTGAGTGCCTGAACGGCCATGTCGCCTTCTATCTGGCGGCAACGGCGCTCGCCATTGCCGGCAAGAGCATGGGCGACGCGATCTTCGCGGATCTCCTGGCGGCGCTGGCGTGGCTCGGGATCATGACTTTGGTGCGCCGCGCCGCGCACCGCCAGGCCGGCTCCTCGCAGGGCGTCCAGACCGCGCGGCTGGGCGAATGGCACTTCCGCGCCATCTTCCTGGTCATGCTGCCGGTCAGCCTCTGCTACGTGCGCGACCTCTCCAGCTTCTTCTACACGGCCTCGCTCGCGCTGCTCGTCGCGCATCTCTATTTCAAGGCCTGCGATTCCCCGCCGCCCGAGCCGAAAATGAAGCGCGCATTCGTTTCGGCGCATTAAGGGAACCGTCGATAGGGCCAGTGCGTCTTGGATTCGAACCCGGATCGCGGAGGATTTCGGGAACATCCAGGAGTAAGCCATGGGTCTCATCGTCGCATTGATCATCGGGGGCATCATCGGCTGGCTGGCGAGCATCGTGATGCGCCGCGACGCTCAGCAGGGCATCCTGCTCAACATCGTCGTCGGAATCGTCGGCTCGCTGCTCGGCAGCTTCCTGCTCGGCGGATTCTTCGGCGCCGACGGCAGCATCATCAACAGCCCGCTCGATGGCGGCACTCTGCTGGCGGCTTTCGTCGGCGCGCTGCTGCTGCTCGCGATCGTCAACCTCTTCACCCGGCGCACCGTGCGCTAAGGCGAAGGCAAGGCGGCGGCCCGCGGGCGTTCCGGCGCCCGCGGGCCGTTTCGCATCCGGCTTTTATCGCTACGCCCGCGAAACGATCGGAGCGCTCCGCAAGGTCGGGGCGTTTGATCCATGATGGGCACCTATTACTTCAACGTGCATTGCGACGGCTTCGAGCTCACCGACATTGTCGGCGAAGTTCTTCCCGGCGTCGACGAGGCGCGCGCGGAAGCCTGCCGAACGGCGCGGGCGCTGATCCAGGACGAGATGCTCAACGGTCGAATGCCGCAAGGCTGGATCGAGGTGGAGGACGAGGAGCATCGGCCGGTGATGGTCGTGCCCTTGAGGGATGCCGCCTCCTGAGCTAGAGGCGCGCGGACGATTCGTGGCCTCGTCCCAGGCTGGGCGGAATCCCGCCAGCTTATCCCCGTTATCCTCGTTATCCACAGGCTCAATAGCGTAGAATCCGCTTTTCCGAATCGGGAGCGTCGCGCATGTTGGTCCTGCAGCCGGACAGGGCGGTTTTCCGGAAACGGAATTCTGGTTTGCCGGATGTGACCACCGCGGAAGCGGCGGACCTCCGCAAGGAGGATCGTTCGAAGAAGCGACTGGTCGGGCACCTAGATCGAAGAAGCGCGAGGCAGAGGCGAAAGCCCGAGCCGACCCCACTTTCGAAACAGTGTCCAGCGTTTCTCTGAGACTTCGGTCGAAGGGTGCGCAAATGGGAGGCCGCTGGAGTTCGCTCCAGTGGTTAACCGAAGGAAGGCAGGTCGAGGTTCGCCTCGAACTCTCTTCCGGAGATCCGGCAGGTTCGCCTGGCGGTGATCCAAAGGGACCCGAGAAGTTCGCTTCACGGGCCACCCTGGCGGACCGGAGAAGCTTCGGCTTCGAAGGAATGCCAAAAGGGAACCGACCGGGGCCGCAAGGCCTCGGCCGGAACCCGCTCCAAGGAACGGCGCCTCGCCCTCACCGGCTTGGCGTTCCAGACCGCGGACAGTGGGGGCTGGCAGCGATGCCAGCCCCCATTCGCGTTTTACGGGGGGAGACCGCGCGGTTGGGGGAGACCGCGCGCGCTCTCTCCGACATGCGCACCCTTCCCCCGTGTGAGACGCTGCTCGAACGCTGCAAAGCGCGCACCGGATCTCTCGCTCCCCGTCACCCTGGACATGGTTCGAGGGCCGTGCCCCCCTACTCGGAATGCTGAAACACGTTCAGCATGACGGTCCGCGAGTGACGGCCCGAGCAGCTTCAGGCGGCAGTTCGGAAGGGCTCTTCTCGGCGGCCGGCCTCGGCCAGCCAGGCGCGCGGCGCCTTGCCGTAGTGACGGCGGAAGGCGTGGCAGAGGGCAACCGAATCCGAATAGCCGGCGAGCTCGGCGGCCTCCGCGATCGTCCCTTCCTCGCGCTCCAGATAGCGCGCTGCACGCTCCAGCCGGAGGGTGCGGTGATAGGCGATGGGCGGCTTGCCGAAGGCGAGCCGGAAATAGCGCGCCAGGTGGAATTGCGAGAGACTGGCGATCGCCGCCAGCTCGCCGAGGCTGACGTTGCGGTCGTCATAGGCGTGGAGATAGCCCCGCGCCCGCTCCAGCCGCTGGAACAATGAGCGGCGGGTCGAAGCCTTGACCAGCGAAAGCGCCTCGATCGCCGCGCGGCTCCGGCCGAGCGGCTCGCCGAGCGCGGCATCGGCGCCGCAGATAATCTCCCGGGCGAGGGCCTCTCCGCGCGCCGGGTTGCGGGCGATCGTGCGCGCATAGCGGTCCAGCGCGCGGCCCATCTCGCTGCCGTGGGTCGAGAGGACGAGGGAGCGACCGAACACCGGATCGTGGCCGTCCGTCTCCGGCGCCCCGGCCCAGTCTCGCGGCAGAGCGAGGCAGAGGCCGAGAGTCTCGACCCGGTTGGTCCCGATGCAGTGGTCGCCCGCGCCGAGATAGAGGAACTGGCCGGGAACGACACGAATGTCGCGGCCGTCGATCGTGTAGATCTCCTCCCCGTCCAGAACCAGCTTGAGCGAGGGGGCGTGGGCGGCGATGGTCGTGCGCCCGGGACCGAGGCGGGAGAGGATGAGACGGCCGCCGGGCGCGGGCGCGCGCGGCACCTCGCCATGCTGCTCCATCACCGAAAAGGCGCTCCCCACTCGCTCTTCTCCCCGTCTTTTCCGGAAGTTAGCCACGCTCCACCTGAACGGCAGCTTACAAAAGCGCCCGCCGGCCGCGACATTTGTCGCAAAGACGCAAGAGCGATCAATCTTAAGCGCAATCCCGATCATCGCCGTGCCGGGCGAGGACTGCGAGCCTGGGCTCGACAGGGGAGACTGAGGTCTCGGGAGACGTGTATGAAAGCGCTCGTTGTTGCCGCCGCCCTGATCGGGGCTGCACCCGCCATCGCCCAGGTCGATGCCGACCAGGTCGAAAGCGTCGAGGTGCGGATCGGTGATCTCGACCTCAGCCGTGCGTCCGACACGCAACGGCTGGACCGCCGGCTGGGGATTGCCGTCCGCCGGGTGTGCGGCCCCCCCGAATCCGCGTCCCTCGAGGCGCGCCGTGCGGTTTCCGCCTGCCGCGAAGAGGCGGCTGCGCGGGTCGCCCCTCAGCGCGATGCGGCACTTGCCGAGGCACGGCGCGCGGACCGTACGAGGCTCGCCCTCATCGTCCGCCGCTGAGCGGGGCGCCGGCGGCCATCAGGCGCGGTCGCCGGCGTTTTCCCAAAAAAGACGCCGCCCGAAGGCGGCGCATGTTTCGGTCAGGTCCGGCTTGGCCGGATCAGCAATTGTTGTCGACGCCGTCCGCGCAGTCAGTGACGGATTCGACGTCATGGGCCGCGCCGCGGACCGTGTTGCAGGCGGAAAGCGCCAGTCCGCTGGTCAGCGCGATCGTCAAAAGCAGCTTCTTCATGGTCAGTCTCCTGAGCCCGCTCCGGGCAGCACAAGCGCCGGAGCCGATGCACGGAAAAATGCGCGCCCGCTGCTTCGGTTCCGGCGGAACGCCAAGGCGCGGGCAGCGCGCGGCGGAATGAAATGGGGGGAGCCCAGACAAAGTTGAGCCCGGAGGCGCTACCGGGGGGGGGGGAGGTTAGCGCGTCCGGGCTCATGTTCTGGATAGCGAGAGCGGGGGGGCAAAAGGTCACTATCCGAACTGCTCAACGAGGAAGCAGCCGGGCGGTTCCGCGGCGCGGCCAAAAAATTTGCACGCCATGCAATTTTTTCCGCAACCGCGGCGCGCCGCGCCTGTTGCACCTCCAGGCAAAGGAGAAGGACGTGGCAAAACCGCCCGGGACGCCCCCGCACACCGATCTGGAAGGCAATGACCGCGACGAGCGCGGCTATGTCGATGCCGCCGCTGCGACCGACCAGGACGGCAGCGACCTGAAGCTCGCCCGCGACGAGGCTAAGGCGAGGCCCCGACAGTCGGACGACGAGAGCGGCGACGACCGCTCCCGCTGAGGCTCACCTCTCGGCGCGGTCGACGACCCCGATTCGGACGGCGTAGCGGCCGGTCTGCTCGTTGCGGTTGAGCGTGGAGCGCAGCTGGCGCGCGAGGCCGGTGACGATCCGGTCGAACCGCTCGGCGAGGGCGGTATCGCAGTCGAGGCTTCCAGCGAGAGCGTCGGATTCGATCGCGAAGACGGCAAAGCCGGGCTCGTCCGCCTCAAGCGCGATCGAAAGCCAGTTCGCACCGCAGAACATGGCGAACTCCGTCATCTCGGTGACCAGGAAGGCCACCGAGACGGCGACGTCCTGGGTGACGTAGAAGGGCTCGATGTCCAGCCGCATCTGCATGCTGGCGGCCGAAGCCGGCGCGGTCGCGCGCAGGTTCGCCGCAAGCTCCGAGATCAGCGAGCGCAGCGCGACGCCGCGATTTTCCTCAAGCTCGGCATAATGGTTGCGGTGAACCACGGCGAGCGCGTCGACCCGGCGCTGGATCGAGGCATAAGCGGCAGCGACGTCCTCCGTGGAGGCGCCGCGCGCGTGGAGATTGAGCAGCGAGGCGACGACCTGGAGGTTGTTCTTCACCCTGTGATGCACTTCGCGGACCAGCCGCGTCTGCCGCTCGACCGCGGCTTCGAGCTCCGCTTCGTGGCGGGCGACCGTTCGGGTGACGTCGTCGAACGACTGGCCGAGCTCACCGATTTCCCGCGCCGGCGAGCGCAACGTCGGCAGATCGAGGCCGCGGTCGCCCGGCTTGTAGGCGGCGACCGCCTTCTGCATCCGCGCAAGCGGCCCGAGCAGGAGGCGGTCGACGATCCACCAGCCGATCAGGGCCGCCGAGATCAGCATCAGGATCGGCAGCAGGATCATCAGCAATTCGGCGGCCGAGATCGGCGACACCGCGGCGCGGAGGCGAAGCTCGAGGCCGCCCGGGATCGTCTGGCGGCGCTCTACCACGCGCTGCAGACGGCCCGGCTCGCCGGCGCTCCGCAAATGCATGTCGCGGTCGCCCTGGACGAGATGGAGCTCGAACGGGACGTCCGAGCGAGTCTCGACCAAAGTCGCCAGGGCCTCGCGTCGATATTGGCCGGCACCTTCGAGCCGACCGCGTTCGTCGACGATGAAGAAGCGGAGAAACTCGCCGTCCGGCGTGATCTCGAGCCGGGAGCCGCCGCGCGCCGCATCCGGGCCGGGCGACACATAGCCGCCGGTGGAACAGAGCGGCCGGCCGCGCTCGGGGTCGTAGATGGCGAAGCGGATCGGCGCGACGTGAAGCGGCGCGAGCCGGGCTAGGGTCCGTTCGCAGACCCCGGCACCGGGCGGCGCGTAAGCAAGAGCGGGGCTTGCCGCCCGCACCGCTGCAACGCTGCGGGTCACGGCGACATCGAGACGCTGGGCCGTGGCCTCGAGAAGAGCCTGCATCTCGACATCCGCGCGGGTGCGATTGTCGCGGGCCGAATTGAGCGAGGCGGCGACTGCGACGATGCCGAGCGGGAGGAGGCCGAGGCCGAGGATGATCAACATCTTCAGCCCGGTGGAGAGCCGTCCCAATCGGGCGGCGATCCAGCCGTTTTCCTGACTCACCCCGCTCTGAACGTCTCCGGTCGCGGTCCTATCCAAGCTTGCCGAGCAAATCGAGCATCTCGGGCGGGATCTGCTCGTCGAGCGTCCGCTGATAGGCGGACCTCAAGGCGCTGCCGACCTCCGGCGCCGCGCCGCGTTTCTTCCGCCGCTGACTCGACGTGACGGTTTGTGCGTCGGCGGCCTCCGCTTCGGACTTGCGCCGGCGCTGATCGTCTCTGTCGTCTGAAAAGTTCAACTAAACACCCCTCACGACGGCACGCGCCGTGCCCGCTTGGACCAAAGATTTCGGTTCTGCCAGACCGGCTCCAGCGCCCGCCGACCCGCTGCACAGACCCCACCATTGCCGCGGCGAAATAATTCGCCTGCGCGGCCATGGAAACAAAAAACTCGGCCATTGGTTCCATGCACAGGCGAGAGGCGGGACGGCACCATATCGTTCGACCTTGCGCCTTTTCCGGGCCCGCGTTCGGCGGGCTTGCACAGAGGGGGGTGGCCGACCTAGGTCCCTCACGAAGAATTATTTAGGAGTCGTAACGGACATGTCGCTTGGCCAGGAACTCGCGCCGCACCTTCCCTTCCTT
>JAEWCW010000150.1 GCA_023390415.1 Pseudomonadota bacterium
CCATTGCGGGGAGCGGACGGCGCGGCTCGGCGCCGCCGACGGGCGCCTGGAACCAGCTGTTGCGGCACTTGGCGCAGCGCACCTGGCGCCCGCCCGCGCCGATCGCGCTGTCCGGCACCACGTAGCGCGCCTGACAGGCTGGACAGGAAAGGATCATCGCTCGGGCCGGCCCCACTGGAAAAGCTGGTCGAATCTAAACACGGGTGCGCCGCAGCATGCAAGCAATGAGCGGCTTCGGACGGACCTTTTCGCGGCGCTTTACGCGGCGGCGCCAGCCATGCGATTGAAAGGCGACCCGCGAACGGCGCGCAAAGGATCAGCTTCCGCAAATGGCCGGCACCATCGTTCAGTTCGAGAATGTCGGCCTGCGCTACGGAACCGGCGCGGAGACGCTGTCCGATCTCACCTTCTCATTGCGTTCGGGCGGCTTCTATTTCCTGACCGGCCCGTCGGGCGCGGGCAAGACCTCGCTGCTCAAATTGCTCTACCTCGCCCAAAGACCGAGCCGCGGTCTCATCCGCCTGTTCGGCGAGGATATCGTGACCATGGCGCGGCGGCGACTTCCCGGCTTCCGTCGCCGGATCGGCGTCGTCTTCCAGGATTTCCGCCTCGTCCCGCACCTCTCCGCCTTCGACAATGTCGCCCTCCCGCTGCGTGTCGCCGGGGTCGAGGAGCGCGATCTCCAGACTCCGGTCGAGGAGATGCTCGCCTGGGTCGGCCTCGCCGACCGGTCGAGCGCGCGCCCGGCGACGCTTTCGGGCGGCGAGCAGCAGCGCGTCGCCATCGCCCGGGCGGTGATCGCCCGCCCGGAGCTGCTCGTCGCCGATGAGCCGACCGGTAATGTCGATCCGGACATGGCGCTTCGCCTGCTCCACCTGTTCGACACACTGAACAAGCTCGGCACGACCGTGGTCGTCGCCACCCACGATCTCCACCTCCTCGCCCGGATCGCGCGCGCCGAGATGCTTCGGCTCGACCGCGGCCAGATCGCCGACCCGACCGGTGCGCTCAAGCATCCGCCGCGGCGGATCGAGGCATGAAGCTCGGCGGATCGTTCGGCGCCGCGGCGGCGCGGCTGCTCCCCGAGGGGCGGCTTTCCGGGCCGATGCCCTGGGTGATCGCGATCATGATGTTCCTGACGGTGCTCGCGGCGGCGCTCGGCCTCGGCCTGAGGAGCGCCGCCGCGAAGCTCGACGGCGAGGTCGGCAGCCGGATCACCATCCAGATCGTCGAGGCCAATCCCGACGCGCGCGAACGCCAGGCGCGGATGGCGCTCGCGGTGCTGGAGCGGCAGCCGGGCGTCACCGCGGTCCGGCGCGTGTCGGACGCGGAGATGGCCGAGCTGCTCGAGCCGTGGCTCGGGGCCGGAAGCGTCGAGGCGGAGGTGCCGATTCCGGCATTGATCGACGCCGAGCTTGCAGTCGGCACCGACATCGCGCCGATCCGCGCGGCGATCGCCCCGGCGGCACCGGCTGCGCGGGTCGACGACAGCGCGCAATGGCTGGCGCCGCTTGGAAACCTCGTCGCCGCGCTCAAATGGCTCGCGGTCGGGCTCGTGCTGCTGATGGTCGCAGCGACCGCGGCAACGGTGGTGCTCGCCGCGCGCGCTGCGCTCGACACGCATCGCGACACGATCGAGGTGCTCCACCTGATGGGCGCGACCGACGTCCAGGTCGCGCGCCTGTTCCAGCGGCGCATCGCGCTCGATGCCCTGTTCGGAAGCCTGGTCGGCCTGATCGGGGCGGTTGGCGTGCTGATGCTGATCGGCGACCGGGTCAGCGATCTCGGCTCGGAGCTGCTCGGCACCGCCGAGCTTCCGCCCGAAGCCTGGGCCTTGCTCGCGGGCCTTCCGATTCTGGGGGTCATTCTGGCGATGGCGGTTGCAAGGTGGACGATCCTGCGGGCATTGGGCCGGCTTCTATGATCCTTCGCTTCCTCGCCCGGCTGTTCGCCTTGACCCTGCTCGTCTACGCGCTCGGCTATGCCTTGTTCGTGGTGATGCTTCCGCGCCCCGCCGACGACCGCCGAACCGATGCGATCGTCGTCCTCACCGGAAGCGCAGGGCGGATCGAGCGCGGGCTGGACGGGCTCGAACGCAACCTCGCCCAGCGCATGCTGATCTCGGGCGTGCAGCGCACCGTGCGGCCGCAGGAGCTCGCCGCAGTGCTCAAGGTCGAGCCGCGCCTGTTCGACTGCTGCATCGATCTCGGCCGCGAGGCGGTCGACACGCGCTCCAATGCGGACGAAGTGGCGCGGTGGATGGAGCGGCGGCGATTCCGGTCGATGCGGCTGATCACCACCGATTGGCACATGCCGCGCGCCAAGTTCGAGATCAGGAAGCGGCTCGATCCGGACATCCAGATCGTCAGCGACGCGGTGCCGTCCAATCCGAGCCTCAGAGTGCTGTTCACCGAATATAACAAGTTCGTGCTGGGCTGGATCGCCGCCCTGCTCGGGATCTGATGAGCATCCTGCGCTCGATCCTCTTCGTTCTCGTCTTTTGGCCCGGGACGGCGCTATTCGTCCTCGCCACCTTCCCGGCGGCCCTTTTCGGCAAGCGGGCGGTTCGGCGGCACGTCGGCCGCTGGGTCGGCTTCCACGCGCTCACCGCCCGCTCCATCCTCGGCATCCGCACCCGGATCGAGGGCGAGGTGCCGCGGGGGGCGGTGCTGGTCGCGGCCAAGCACCAGTCCATGTACGAGACTCTGGAGCTCGTGCGGGTGCTGGACACGCCCGCTTTGGTGATGAAGCGCCAGCTCGCCGAAATCCCCTTCTTCGGCCGAGCGACCCAGCTTTACGGCTGCATCGCGATCGACCGGGAGGGCGGCGCCGCGGCTCTGCGCGGAATGATGCGCGCCGCCGAGGCTGCGATCGGGGAAGGGCGCCAGATCGTGATCTTCCCGGAAGGGACCAGGGTGGCGCCGGGCGAGCAGCCGCCGCTTCAGCCCGGCTTCGCCGGCCTGTACCGGATGCTGAAGCTTCCGGTGGTGCCGCTAGCGCTCGACAGCGGCCGGGTCTGGCCTCCCGGCCGCTTCCTGAAGCGCCCGGGCGTGGTTACCTTCCGCTTCGGCGAACCGATCGCGCCCGGCCTTCCACGCGACCAGGTCGAGGCCGAGGTCCACCGGGCGATCAACGCGCTTGAGGCCGGCAATGGCGGTTGAGCTCGGACTCCTTGAAGGCTTTTTCGGGATTCCCTGGTCCTGGGAGGCGCGGCGCCATGCCGTCTCCTTCCTCGCGCCCCACGGCTACGGCTTCTATCTCTACGCGCCCAAGGCGGACCCGTATCTCCGCAAAAGCTGGCAGGAGCCGCATCCGGCCGCCGAGCGCGAGGCGCTGATCGCATTCCGCGACCATTGCCGCGGCGAAGGCGTCCGCTTCGGGATCGGCCTGACCCCGTTCGAGCTCCATCTGCAGGAGGATTGGAAAGCGCCGCTCGCCGCCCGACTGGACAGCCTGGCCGAGCTCGGCGCCGACGATCTCGCCATCCTGTTCGACGACATGCGCGGCGACCTCCCCGACCTCGCCGAGCGCCAGGCGGCGATGGTCGCCTTCGCCGCCGAGCGGTCCGGCGCCTCGCGCTTCTTCTGCTGCCCCTCTTATTATTCGAACGACCCGATCCTCGACCGCGCCTTCGGCCCTAGGCCGGAAAACTATCTCCAGGATCTCGGGCGCCTGCTCGATCCGGCGGTGGAGGTCTTCTGGACGGGCGAAGAGGTCTGTTCGCGCGAATTTTCGGCCGGGCACCTCGCCCCGGTCGCCGGTCAGCTCCAGCGCAAGCCCTTCCTCTGGGACAATTATCCGGTCAACGACGGCGCTTTGATGTCCCAGCATCTGCACCTGCGCGCCTTCACCGGCCGCCCCGCCGGCCTGCCGATCGCCGGCCACGCGATCAACCCGGCCTCGCAGCCTTTGCTGAGCCTGATCCCGGCTTTGACCCTCGCCGAAAGCCATGCGAGGGGCGCCGATTATGCCTATGGCGCCGCCTGGGACCGCGCGGCCGAGGCCGTGCTCGGGCCGGACCTCGCGCGCCAGGTCCGCGCCGACCTGCTCTCGCTCCAGGACCGCGGCAAGGACCGGCTCGGCGCCCGGCGCGAGACTCTGCGCGCGAAATATGCCGCCGTCGACCACCCCGCCGCGCGCGAGATCGTGGACTGGCTCGACGGCAAATGGGACGTCACCGACGCCTTGGTGCAGACGCAGTAAGGATCAGGCCCTGAGCGTCGCGCCGATCTTCTCGGCTGCAGCGACGATCCTGTCCGCGACCGCCTTCAGCTCCGCCTCGGTGAAGCTTTTCTCGGTCGGCTGGAGGGTCACTTCGATCGCAAGCGATTTCTGCCCCTCCGGCACGCCATGGCCGGTGAAGACGTCGAACAGACGGGCGCCGGTGATCGCCTGCTTGTCGGCGCCGCGGACGGCGCGGAGAAGGCGCTCGGCTTCGAGATCGGCGGGGACGAGGAAGGCGAAATCGCGGGTCACCGCCTGGAGCGCGGGCGGCGCATAGGCGCTGCGCATCCGGGTCGTGCCGCCGCGCTTCTGCGGGATCGCGTCGAGAAAGACTTCGGCGGCGACGACCGGGCCGTCGAGATCGAAGGCCTTGATGGTCGCCGGGTGAAGCTCGCCGAACTCGACAAGGATCGTCTTCGGGCCTAGGCCGAGCCGGGCCGAGCGGCCGGGATGATAGACTCCGGAGGCCGGGGTGAGCACCTGGAGATTGTCGACCGGGGCGCCGGCGGCGGCGAGGATGGCGATCGCCTCCGCCTTGGCGTCATAGGCGTCGAAGCCGCCGCTCTTGCCGTCCTGCCAGTGGCGCGGCCCACGAGCCCCGGCGAGGACGAGGCCGAGAGTCGGCCGCTCCTCGGTGTCGAGATAGCGGCGGCCGACCTCGAACAGCCGGATGGTCTCGGCGCCGCGCGCGGCGTTGCGCGCCGCCGCCGAGAGCAGGCCGGGAAGGAGCGAAGGACGCATCGCCTTCAGCTCCTCGCTGATCGGGTTGGCGAGGATCCAGGCGGAGCCGCCGAACGGCGCCGCCTCGGCCTCGGAGACGAAGCTCCAGGTCACCGCCTCGTTGAGCCCGCGCGCTGCAGCGGTGCGGCGCACCTTGCGCTCCAGCGTCTGCGCCGCGGTCGCGGTCGGCGTGGCCACCCCGGGGGCGCGGCGCAGCGGCGTCGAGGGCACCTTGTCGATGCCTTCGATCCGGATCACCTCCTCGACGATGTCGGCCGAGCCGTCGACGTCGCGCCGCCAGGAGGGCATGCCGATCGTCCATTCGCCCGCGCCGGCCTGGACGGCGAAGCCGAGCCGGGCGAGGATGTCCTGCTGCCGCGCCTCTGCGACGTCGAGGCCGCCGAGCGTCTCCGCGCGTCGCGGATCGTAAGTCACCGTCCGCGGCTCCAGCGGCGGGCGGCCGGCGCGGACCACCTCGGACGCCTCGCCGCCGGCAAGCTCGATCGCCATCCGGGTCGCGATCGCGAGCCCGTCGTCGAGGAAGGCCGGATCGACCCCACGCTCGAAGCGGGTGCGCGCGTCCGAGGTCAAAGCGAGCTTCTGCCCGGTGCGGGCGATATGGTCGGGATCGAAATAGGCGCATTCGATGAGGATGTCGGTGGTCGCCTCGGTGACCCCCGAATGCTCGCCGCCCATGATGCCGCCGATATCGTGGACGCCGCGATCGTCGGCGATGACGGTCATCGTCTCGTCGAGCGTGTAGGTCTTGCCGTTCAGCGCCTCGACCGTCTCGCCGTTGCGCGCCCGGCGGGCGACCACGGCGCCTTCGAGCTTCGCGAGGTCGTAGACGTGGAGCGGGCGGCCGTAGCTCAGCATGACGTAATTGGTCATGTCGACCAGCGCCGAGATCGGGCGCTGGCCGACCGCCTTCAGCCGCTGCTGGAGCCAGGCCGGCGACGGGCCGTTGCGGACGCCGCGGATGACTCGCCCGTAGAAGGCCGGACAGCCCGCCGGATCGTCGGTCCTGATCTCGATCGGGCAGGGGAAGGCGCCGGGAATTTGCGGCGCGTCGACCGGCTTCAGCGTGCCGAGCCCGGCGGCGGCGAGATCGCGCGCGATTCCGTGGACCCCCATCGCGTCCTGCCGGTTGGGGGTGATCGCGACGTCGATGACCGGGTCGTCGAGGCCCGCATAAAGCGCGAAGGCGGCGCCGACCGGCGCATCGGCGGCAAGCTCGATGATCCCGTCATGCTCGTCGCCGAGCTGGAGCTCGCGCACCGAGCACATCATGCCGCGGCTCTCGACCCCGCGGATCGCCGCGACCTTCAGGGTGAGGTCGCTGCCCGGCACATAGGCGCCCGGCGCGCCGAACACGCCGCGCAGGCCCGCGCGCGCATTGGGCGCGCCGCAG
>JAEWCW010000170.1 GCA_023390415.1 Pseudomonadota bacterium
GAAAGGATTCGAACCTCTGACCCCCAGATTCGTAGTCTGGTGCTCTATCCAGCTGAGCTACGGGCGCGCGGTAGGGCGGCACATAAGGGGCAAGTTTCGGGCGCGCAACCCCGTTGCTCGCAAAAGCGTGCACGCATAGGGATAAGCGATGCGTCGCCCCCTGCCCTTCGCCCTTGCCGCACTCTCGCTCGGCGCCCTCGCAGGAGGGTGCGCGACCGAGGGCGACTTTCCGTCGCTCGCGCCCCGCGCGATCGAGCAGCAGGATCCGCTCGCCGAGCCGGTCCGCACGCCGCCCGTCGTCGCCAGCGATCCGGCGCTCCGTGCCCGCGTGGCGGAGCTGAGGAGCGCCGGCCTGTCGGGCGCCGCCACGTTCGAGGCCGACGCGCGTGCAGCCGAGGCTGCAGCGGCGCGCGCAGGCGCTCCCGGCTCCGATTCCTGGGTCGAGGCGCAACAGGCGCTGTCGCGGCTCGAAGCGGCGCGCGGAGCGGCCACCGTTGCCCTCGCCGAGCTCGATCGCCTGCTCATCCTCCGCGCCGCCGAGCCGACCGCAGACGAGGATCTCGCGGCGATCCGCAGCGCCATGGCCGAGATCGAGCGGCTGGTCGCCGAGCAGCAGCGGCGATTCGACGCGGTGCGGAGCCGGATCAGCCGCTGAGCGCGGCCTTGGCGTGCATCTTCGCCAGCGTCACATAATGGGCGACGCCGGCGCGGATGCCGTCAATGTCCGCGGCCGTGAGGTCCCGCACATATTTGGCCGGCCGTCCGGCCCAGAGCTGGCCCGACGGAATCCGCTTCCCCTGGGTGAGCAACGCGCCCGCAGCGAGCATCGCGTCGCTCTCGATCTCGCAGCCGTCCATCACGATCGCACCGAGGCCGACGAAGGCGCGGTCGTGGAGGATGCAACCATGGACCATCGCAAGATGGCCGATCAGCACCTCCTCGCCGATGATCGTCGCATGGCCGGCCGGGTGGACGGGTGTCGGGGAATCGACGTGGATGACGGTGCCGTCCTGGATGTTGGTGCGCGCCCCGATCCGGATCCGATTCACGTCGCCGCGAAGCACGCAATTGTACCAGATGCTCGCTTCGGGCCCGATCTCGATGTCGCCGATCAGCCGGGCGCCAGCGGCCACGAAGGCCGACGGATCGACCTTCGGCAGGCGCCCCTCGAACGGGATCAGGCCGTTCGTCACTGGAAAGCCCGCATCAGCGGCAGGATCGAGGCATGGTCGTCGGTCCAGCCGGCAAAGCCCGGCCGCGGCTCGAGGACCTGCCACTGATTGGCATCGGCGCCGCTCAGCTCGACGAGCCGGAGGATCGACTCCGGGTTGCGCGACATCGCGATCCAGACCGACATGGTGGCGTTCAGCACCTCCTCGTCCTGGTTCGGCGCATATTCGAGCACCGCCGTCTCCCAGCCGCCCGAGCGGGCGAGATCCGCGATCACCGGCTTGAGGTCCAGATAGCGGTTGGAGATGTGGAAGAGGACGATCCCGTCGCGGTGGAGCGCGCGCCCGTAGACGCCGAGCGCCTCCCGGGTGAGCAGGTGCATCGGCACCGAATCCGACGAGAAGGCGTCGACCGCGAGCATGTGGAGCCGGCCCGGCGGCTGCTGGGCCAGAGTCAGCCGCGCGTCGCCGAGCAGGATCCGTCCCCCGGCCGGCGCCGCGCCGAGCAGACGCTCGGACCCGGCGCTCACCACGTTCACGCCGCGCAGGCAGCCCCGCAGGAAGCCGAACCGGTTCCAGGCGACGTCGACCATCTGCGGATCGATCTCGAAGAAGGTCCAGCCCTGCCCTTGCTGGGCGTAGCAGGCCAGGGTGCCCGATCCGAGGCCGATCACGCCGAGATTGGCGTTGGGGCCGAACATCGCGCTCGCATTGGCGAAGGCGAGGCCGACGCCCGATCGACGGGCATAATAAGTGGTCGGCTCCAGCTCAAAGCCGGGAAGCAGGTTCTGGCGGCCGTGGAGCGTGGTGCCGTGGGTCAGGCTGCGCAGCACCGGCCCGCGCGAATCGCTGATCTCGCTGACCTCGTAGATCCCGAAATAGGATCGCGTACGGGTGCCCTCGGTCGAGACTTCAAGCGTCCGCCAGCCGCCATAGCTCAGCATCAGGGCGGCGAGGCCTACAGCGAAGGCGATCGGCCGGCCGAGGCAGGCCAGCGCGAGCAGCGAGATGACGACGCTTGCCACGGTCTGGCTGATTCCGCTCGTGTCGTGGATATAGTTTTCGGCGGCGTAGGAGAGGATCAAAGCAAGCGCCGGCACCGCGACGAGCAAGATGCGCGCGAGAGGCTTGGGCCAGGGAACCAGCTCGACCTGCGGCACCAGCAGGGCCGCGGCGAGGATCAGCAGCGGATGCTCATAGGCCCAGTCGAACACGAGCGGCGCGACGATCGCGCAGAACAGGCCGCCGAGCATGCCCCCGAACGACATTGCGAGGTAGAAGCGAGTGAGATGGCCAACCGCCGGCCGACTCGTGAACAAGGCGGTGTGGAGCGCGACCGCGACCGTGAACAGCAGCAGCAGGCCGAGGCTTGCGGTGAAAAGCGGGCTGCTCGATCCGCTGCTGAAAGCGAGGCCGCCCGCGATCAGGATGATCAAGGGCGCGATCATCGTGATGAAATCGGCCACGCCGCGCCGTGAGGCGAAGGCGATGACGAAGCTCAAGAGGTAGAGGCCGAGCGGCACCACCCAGAGCAGGGGCATCGCGACAATGTCGGTGGTGAGGTGGGTCGTCGTCGACAGCATCAGCCCGGAGGGCACCGCGGCGAGCGCAACCCAACGGCCGATCTGGCGCCAGGTCGGCGGCGGCGCCGTCTCCTCGGGCACCGCCTCGACCGCGTCCGCCGGAACGGTGAAGGCGCAGGCGGCGACGAGCAGGACGAGGAAGATGTAGAGCGAGGTCCACAGCCAGCTCTGCTGCTGGACCGACATCAAGGGCTCGACCAGCAGGGGATAGGAGAGCAGCCCCGCGAAGCTGCCGAGGTTCGAGGCGGCGTAGAGCGGATAGGGATCGCCGCGGGCCGTCTCCAGCGCATACCAGCGCTGCATCAAAGGCGCCTGGGCCGAGACGATGAAGAAGAGCGGCCCGATCGAGGCGACCAGGAACCAGGGGACCCAGAAAGCGGGCTCGCCCCCGACTGGCGGCGCCATCGCGGAAAGCCCGATCGGAAGCCAGAGCGCTGCGAGGCCGAACAGGACGAGATGGATCCCGACCTGCTTTCGGGGCCTCAGCCGGGCGACACGGTCCGCGTAGAAATAGCCGGCGAGAAGCAGGAACTGGTAGACCAGCATCGCGCTGTTCCACACCGCCGGGGCGCCGCCGAACCGGGGCAGCGCCATGCGCGCGATCATCGGCTGGGTGAGGAAGAGGAGGAAGGATCCGGTGACGATGGTCAGGATGAAGAGCGGGCGGGCATAACGCTCGCGCGCGGCAATCACGGTCGCTTCGGTCACTCGGCCCTCCCCGGGAATTTTCGCTCGCTCAACGGCCGAGCAACCGGGCCGCCAGCGGTGCATGATAGCTGAGCACGCCCGAACAGCCAGCCCGCTTGAACGCCATCAACGTCTCGAGCACCAGAGCCTCGCGGTCGCCGCCGCCGGCCGCGGCCATATGCTCGATCATCGCATATTCGCCGGACACCTGATACGCGAAAACAGGAACTTCGAACCGTTCCTTCACACGGCGTATGATGTCGAGATAAGGCAGGCCCGGCTTCACCATGACATGGTCCGCGCCCTCCTCGATGTCGAGCGCGACCTCGCGCAGCGCCTCGGCCGCATTGGCCGGGTCCATTTGATAGGTCTTCTTGTCGCCCTTGAGCAGCCCGGAGGAGCCGACCGCGTCGCGGAACGGCCCGTAGAAGGCAGAGGCATATTTGGCGGCATAGGCCATGATCTGGACGTTGGAATGGCCGGCGCCGTCCAGCGCCTTGCGGATCGCCCCCACGCGCCCGTCCATCATGTCCGAAGGGGCGACGATGTCCGCGCCGGCTTCGGCCTGGACCAGCGCCTGGTCCATCAGCAGCTTCACCGTCTCGTCGTTGAGCACGTAGCCCCTCTCGTCGGTGACCCCGTCGTGGCCGTCCGCCGTATACGGGTCGAGCGCGACGTCGGTGATCACGCCGATCTCCGGCGCGGCGTCCTTCACCGCCCTCACCGCACGGCAGATCAGATTGTTCGCATTGAGCGCCTCGCGCGCATCGTCGGTGCGCAGCTCGCGCGGCGTGTTGGGGAACAGGGCAACCGCCGGGATTCCGAGATCGCGCGCCTCGCGGGCGAGCGCGCCCAGCCGGTCGACCGACCAGCGCGAGACTCCGGGAAGGCTCGCGATCGGCTCCTCCACCCCCTGGCCGTCAGTCGCGAAGAGCGGCCAGATGAGGTCAGAGGGGGTGAGGACGGTTTCGGAAACGAGGGCGCGGCTCCAGGCGGCGATGCGGGTCCGGCGCAGGCGTGTGGCGGGAAAGCTCATGTCGCCGGAGGGCTTAGCGCGGCCCGCAGCCCTCGCCTAGCGGGATCGAGATTGATCAAGCCTCGGCGCGCCGGCAGCGGGCATCGGGTTCATCGGCCGGCCGAGACCCGCCGGGAGCGTTCGCCCTCTCTCACCCAGACCTCGGTTTTCCGGGGCAGACGAGCAATTCGGACTGTCATTTCTTGATCGCAACGGCCGGGAGTGACATCCTGGCCTGCAAAGAGCCGATTCACATTCGGATTGTCTGCGTCCGCGCCAGAGGGGAGACCGCCGATGAAGAGAATCGCCGCTTCGCTGAAGCTCGCCGCCGCCTTGGGCCTTGCCGCGCTTGCCGGTGCAAGCCCCGCCCAGGGGCCGTCCTTGCCCAATCCGGTTCTCTATCTCACCAGCCTCGAATATTATTCGACCTCCTCCGGCAATTTCGTCCGCCACCGCTACGACGTGTTCAACAAGGACCAGTATCCGGCTGCGATGTTCGCCGCCGCTCCCAGCCTTCCGCCCTGTGGGAGCAACACCAACAGCTCGCGCAGCTGGGTCGATTTCTTCGATTCCCGCGGGCGCCGGCTCTACGGCTTCTGCGCGCTGGGCAGTCCGCAGCAGCTCGGCTCGATCTGGTTCGCGACGCCCGAGGGAACGATCCCGCCGAGCTACGTCTATATCGAGATCACCGATCGGCAGACCGGCACGAAATATCGCTCGAACCTCGCCGATACCGTGCTGTAGGATGGCACTGACCGCCCGCTGAGGGCGTTGCGCCGTCCGTGAGCTCGAAACCCGTCCCCCGCGAAGCGGTGCTGATCGTCAACGCGCAGTCCCGCAAGGGGCGCGACCTGTTCCGCGAGGCCAAGACCAAGCTCGAGCAGGCGGGGATCGCCCTGCGCGAGGCCCATGCGCTGCGCGATCCGCGCAAGCTCGTGCCCACGGTGCGCGCGGCGGTGCGCGGCGGCGCGCCGATGGTGATCGTCGGCGGCGGGGACGGCTCGCTCTCCTGCGCCGTCGACGAGCTGGTCGATCGCGATTGTGTCTTCGCCTTGCTTCCGCTCGGCACCGCGAACAGCTTCGCCCGCACCCTGGAAATCCCGCTCGATCTCGACGGCGCGGTCGCCACCATCGCGGGGGGCAGGCGCCGCCGGGTCGATCTCGGCATGATCGACGGCGATCATTTCGCCAATTGCGCCGCAATGGGCCTCTCGCCGATGATCGGTGAAGGCGTGCCGCACGGCCTCAAGCGTCGCCTCGGCCGGCTCGGCTACCTGATCTGGGCCGCGTGGTGCCTCATCCGCTTCAGACCCTTCCGCCTGCGCATCCGCGGCGAGGGCGTTGACGAGACGATCTGGGCGACCGAGGTCCGGATCGCCAACGGCCGCCACCATGGCGGCGTCGAGCTGATCGAATCGGCCGATGTCGACAGCGGCGAGATCGTCGTGCAGGCGGTGGTCGGCCGCTCCTCGCTCCGCCTCGTCTGGGACTGGTTCGCGAAATATTGGAAGCTGCCCACCCGCGAGCGCACCACGCGCGAATTCCACGGCCGCCGGCTCGAGATCGACACGCGGCCGCGCCAGAGGATCTCGATCGACGGCGAAGTCACCGCCCGCACCCCCTGCGTCGCCGAAGCTGCCGAGCGCGCGATCGAGGTCGTCGTCCCCGCCGAGGCCTAGCCCAACCGCGCCAGCGCCGCGCGATATCTTTCGGCGTCGGACGCCTTGGCCGCATGGTCCTCGCGCGCCTTCTCGACCGCTTCGGGCTTGGCGCGCTCGACGAAGCTCGGATTGCCGAGCCGCGCGGCGAGCGAGTCCCGCTCCTTCTCCGCCGCCTGCGCGGCCTTCTCGAGCCGCGCCTTTTCGGCGGCGATGTCGATGATGCCCTCCAGCGGCAGGATGAAGGTCGCCTCGTCGACGACGACCTGCGCAGCGCCGCCGGTGGGCTCGTCAGCGCTGACCGCCTCGATCCGCGCCAGGCGCTTCAGCGCCGCCTCGTGCCGCCCGAGCCGCGCCTGGGTCGCCTCGCTCGCGCCGCGCACGTGCAGCGCCAACCGCGCCCCCGGCGGCACGTTGAGCTCGGCACGGGCGGCGCGGATTCCGCTCACCAGCCGGATCAGCCAGTCCACTTCGGGCCCGGCCTCCGCATCGAGCGCGCGCGCGTCCGGCATCGGCCATTTGGCCACGATCAGCGGGTAAGGCCGCTCTCCAAGGGCGTTCCACAATTCCTCGGTGATGAACGGCATGAACGGATGGAGCATGACCAATATCTGGTCGAGCACCCAGCCGGCGACCTGCTTCGTCTCGTCGTCGATCTGGCCCTTGATCAGCTCCAGATACCAGTCGCAGAAGGTCGCCCAGACGAAATGGTAGATCGTGTTCGCGCTCTCGTCGAAGCGCAGCTCGGCCAGCGCCAAGTCGAGCGCCTGCACCGTCTTCACCGTCTCCGACACGATCCAGCGGTTGACCGGAAGCTCGGCCGACGGCGGGTCGATCTGGGCCGAGGCGCCGATGCCGTTCGCCTGGCAGAAGCGCGCCGCGTTCCACAGCTTGGTCGCGAAGTTGCGATAGCCCTCGACGCGCTTCTCATCCAACTTGATGTCGCGCCCCTGGCTCTCCATCGCCGCGAGGGTGAAGCGCAGGGCGTCGGCGCCGTAGCGGTCGATCAGGCCGAGCGGATCGACCGTATTGCCCTTCGACTTGGACATCTTCTGGCCCTTGGCGTCGCGGACCAGGCCATGGAGGTAGAGCGTCTTCCACGGGCGCTCGCCCATGAAATGATAGCCCTGCATCGCCATCCGGGCGTCCCAGAAGAAGATGATGTCGAAGCCCGAGATGAGGACGTCGTTCGGATAATGGCGCTTCAGCGTCTCGGTCTGGTCCGGCCACCCCAGAGTCGCGAACGGCCAGAGCGCGGATGAGAACCAGGTGTCGAGCACGTCTTCGTCGCGCCGCAGCGGCCGGTCGCCGGCCTCGGCGCGCGCCTCCTCCTCGGTCTCCGCGACGAAGACATTGCCCTCATCGTCATACCAGGCCGGGATCCGGTGGCCCCACCAGAGCTGGCGCGAGACGCACCAGGGCTGGATGTTCTCCAGCCAGTTGAACCAGGTCTTCTCCCAGGTCTTGGGGACGATCTTGATCTCGCCCGAGCGGACGGCGTCGATCGGCTTCTTCGCCAGGGTCGCGGCGTCGACATACCATTGGTCGGTGAGCCAGGGCTCGATCACCACGCCCGAACGGTCGCCATAAGGAAGCTGGATCACCCGGTCCTCGACCCGCTCCAGGAAGCCCTCGGCCTCCAGCATTGCAACGACGCGCTTGCGCGCCTCGAAACGGTCGAGGCCGAGCAGCTCGTCCGGGATCAGCCCGTCGGCGCTCTGGACGAGGCGGGCATCGGGGCCGAGCATATTGAGCATGTCGGCCGGCTTGATCCCGGCGCGGCGGGCGACGTCGAAATCGTTGAAATCGTGGCCCGGCGTGATCTTGACCGCGCCCGATCCGAGCTCCGGATCGGCATGCTCGTCGGCGACGATCGGCACCAGCCGCCCGGTGATCGGGAGCCGCACCTTCTTGCCGACGAGATCGCGGTAGCGCTCGTCCTCCGGGTGAACGGCGACGGCCATGTCGGCGAGCATCGTCTCCGGCCGCGTGGTCGCGACCTGGATGAAGCCGGAGCCGTCCTCGAGCGGATAGCGCAAGTGCCAGAACTGGCCCTGGACCTCGCGCGTCTCGACCTCCAAGTCGGAGATCGCGGTTTGGAACTTGGGGTCCCAGTTCACGAGGCGCTTGTCCCGATAGAGCAGGCCGTCGCGATACAGCTGGACGAACACTTTGACGACGGCGCGAGTGAAGCCCTCGTCCATCGTGAAGCGTTCGTTCTTCCAGTCGCAGGAGGCACCGAGCCGGCGAAGCTGCCTGGTGATCTGGCCGCCGCTCTCGGCCTTCCACTCCCACACCTTCTCGACGAACTGTTCGCGCGAATAATTGGTGCGCTTGTCCTGCCGCTCCTCGAGCTGGCGCTCGACGACCATCTGGGTCGCGATGCCGGCATGGTCCATGCCGACCACCCAGAGCGCGTCCTTGCCCTGCAGCCGGGCGTGGCGGGTGAGGATGTCCTGGAGCGTGTCGTCCAGCGCGTGGCCGATATGGAGCGATCCCGTCACGTTGGGCGGCGGGATGACGATCGTCCACGGTTCCGCATCCGGGCGCTCGGGCCGGAACAGCCCCTCGCCTTCCCAACGGGCATACCATTTCGCCTCGATCGAGGCGGGATCGAACGTCTTCTCAAGCTCTGACATGCGCGCGGGATTAGCGACGAATCGCCGAGGCGTCACCCCACGTGCAAAGCCGTCATGCCAGCGAAGGCTGGCATCTCGGCGGGTGAAAGGCTCCAGCGGTTATGCAGCGCGCTGCACAACCGCCTGCGCTTACTCTCCCTGAGATCCCAGCCGTCGCTGGGATGACGTGCCTTGCCTTACCGTTGCGGCGCCGGCCCCCGCGGCCTCAGCCACTGATCAAGCCAGCCATGGACCTCGCGATACCATTGGATCGAGTTCTGCGGCTTCAGGATCCAGTGATTCTCGTCCGGATACATGACCAGGCGCGACGGGATTTCGCGGCTCTGGAGCGTGTTGAACATGGCGAGCGACTGGCTGTACGGGATCCGGAAATCCTTCTCGCCATGGATGACCAGCATCGGCGTGCGCCAGTTGCGGACGTGGTTGACCGGGTTCCAGCGCTCGATCGTCCGGGCGACGTCCGGGTCCGAGGGGTGGCCGCCGAACTCGAACTCGGTGAACCACAATTCCTCGGTCTCATAGGCCATGGCGCGCATGTCAAAGACGCCAGCATGGCTGACCAGGCACCTGAAGCCGTCCGGCCAGTTGCCGGCGATCCAGTTCACCATATAGCCGCCATAGGAGCCGCCGAGGGCGCAGGCATTGCCGGTGTCGATGTTCGGGTCGGTCCGGCCGGCGGCGGCGAGGCCGAGGCGCAGATCCTCGAGCGGCTTGCCGCCCCAATCGCGGTTGATGGCGTCGGTGAAGGCCTGGCCGTAGCCGGTCGAGCCGTGGAAATCGACCGAGACCGCGGCATAGCCGGGCGCCGAGAACAGCCAGGGAT
>JAEWCW010000121.1 GCA_023390415.1 Pseudomonadota bacterium
CTTCCCGGCCGCGACCGGCACGCCCAACACGCTCGCCCCCGAAGGCGAGCGGATGGCGGTGCCCGCGCCGGGACCGAGCCGGCCGTTCACCGCGCCCGCGATCGCCGAGCGCCGCCTCGCCAACGGCATGCGCGTCGTCGTCGCCCGCTCGACCAGCCTCCCGATCGCCTCTGCGACCCTTGTCTTCGGCGGCGGCGCTGCGGCCGATCCGGCCGGCCGGCCCGGCGTGGCGAGCATGATGACCGGTCTCATCGACAATGGCGCGGCCGGGCTCACCGCGCCCCAGATCGCCGCGCGCATCGAATCGCTCGGCGCCGAGATCGATGCCGGCGCCAATCTGGACAGCAGCTCGATCTCGGTCGCCGCGCCGGTCGCGACCTTCGCCGAGGCGGGCGCGCTTCTCCGCCAGCTCGTGCGTGAGCCGGCCTTCGCCGCCGAGGAGCTCGAGCGCGAGCGCCGCCGCGCGCTCGACCGGCTTCGGGTGAGCATGCGCGATCCAGGCTTCGTCGGGCAGCGCGTCGCCTACCGCGCCGCCTATGGCGACGCTCCTTACGGCGCGCCAGCGGGCGGCACCCCCGCCTCGCTTGGGGCGCTGACCCGCGACGATCTCGTCGCCTATCACGCGACCTGGTGGCGGCCGGACAATGCGACCCTGATCGTCACCGGCGGGCTCGAGCCGGAGGCCGCCTTCGCCGCCGCCGAGCGCATGTTCGGCGATTGGCAGGCGCCTGCGGCAGCGATGCCGGCGCTCCCGGCCACCCGCGCCGGCACTGCCGCCGCACCGCGGGTGATCGTGATCGACAATCCGGATTCGGACCAGGCCTCGGTCTCGATCGTCACCCGCGGGATCGCGCGCGGCGACGAGGATTATTATCCCTTGCTGGTCGCCAATTCCGCCCTCGGCGGCTCGTCGACGGCGCGGCTGTTCCAGGAGGTCCGCGTCCGCCGCGCGCTGAGCTACGGCGCCAACAGCGGACTGGTCACGCTGCGCGACGAAGGACTCCTCATCGCCTCCGCCCAGACCCGCAACAATGCCGCGCCCGAGGTCGCGCAGGTGATGCTGGGAGAGATCCAGCGCCTCGCCGGCGAGCCGCTCAGCGACGACGTGCTCGGCAAGCGCCGCACCTTGCTGCTCGGAAGCTTCGGCCGTCAGGTCGAGACGACGAGCGGGCTCGGCAACTTCCTCGCCGGCCTCGCCGTCCAGGGCCTGCCGATGAGCGAGTTCGGCCGCTACGTGCCGAGCCTGGAGGCGGTGACCCCGCAGGCGATCGGCGCCTCCCTCGCCGCCGAGATCGACCCGGCGCAGGCGAGCATCGTCATCGTCGGCCGGGCGAGCGAGTTCCTCGAAGCCCTGCGCGCCCAGCACCCGAACGTGGAAGTCATCCCCCTCGTCGAGCTCGACCTCGGCTCGGCCACGCTGAAACGCTGATCATCCTCCCCATGCAAGGCGTGGGGAGGGGCACCACCCGCAGGGGTGGTGGTGGGGTAAAAGGAAAGCAGCGGATGCCGCTTGAGCACCGGGATTTGCACGGGCAGCCCGATCTGCGAGGATCGCGCCATGTCCGCCGCGTCCCAGACCGGACACGCACGCTTCGCCTGCACCCAGTGCGGCGCATGCTGCAACCGTCCGCCTGAAGTCGAGCTGTCAGAGGCGGCGGGGCTGGCCGACATGTTCGTGTTCCGGCTCATGTTCAGGCTCTATCAGCTGCCGCGGACCTTTGCTGACTACCGGCACGCCCACGGCTCGTCCGTTGCCTCGGGGGAGGATTATTATCAATCGAAGCGGCTGCTCGCTGCCTTCGCTGCGCGCAAATGGATCAGCAAGCGACGGGATTCCGCGAAACCCGTGGAATATGTGAATTACCTGACCCTTTCGGCGCTGAGCCTCGAGACCGCGGTGGGCGCCTGCTCCGCGCTCAGCGCCGGGCGCTGCACCGTCTATGCGCGGCGCCCCCTCTCCTGCAGGACCGTCCCCTTCCATTATTCCCGGCCGGAAGCCCTGGCCGAACGGGATTTGGGCCGCTTCGTCGCGACTCCGACCTATCGCTGCGACACGAGCCCGCGCGCGCCCATCGTCGTCGACGCCGGACGAATCGTCGATCCTGTGGCGCGGGTGGCGCGAAGCGAGGCCATGGCGCTGGCCGCGGAGAATCAAGGCTGGGCAGAAGCGATCGTCCGCCGTTTGAAGATCGGTGCTGCCGATCGCTCTTTGCCGAGCCTGGCGGAGATCGAAGCCAATGCGCCCTATGGTGCGATGACCACATCGATGAGGATCGCCTGGCAGATCGCGGCCGATGCCGGCCTCATCGGCGCGGCGACGTTCAAGGCGTTGATCGCCACTCAGGCAGACCTGATCGAGCGGGAGCTAGCCTCGGGGAGATGCGCACCGGGCGCCCACGAGACACTCGCCGAGATGCGCGCGGAATATCGCGCTGTCTTGCGCTGATCATCCTCCCCATGCCCCGGCATGGGGAGGAGCTGGGGTCACGCCGCCTGGGGCACCTCGTACTGGCGCGCCGCCTCGGAGAGCTTCTCGATGAACTCGGCGATATGCTCCTCCTCGATCACCAGCGGCGGGAGGACTCGCATCACATTGTCGCCGGCGGCGACGGTCAGCAGGCCCTGCTCGCGGAGGTAATTCACGAAGGCGCGGCTGTCGGTCTTCATCTTGACGCCGAGCATCAGGCCGAGCCCGCGCACGCTTTCGAACAGATGGTCGTGGTTCGGGATCATCTGCTCGAGCGCGCCGCGCAGGCGCTCGCCGATCCGGGTCACGCGCTCGAGGAACTCGTCGTTGGCGACGATGTCGAACACCGCCTGGCCGGCGGCCATGGCGAGCGGGTTGCCGCCATAGGTCGAGCCGTGGGTGCCGATCACCATGCCCGCGGCCGCCTTCTCGGTGGCGAGGCACGCGCCCATCGGGAAGCCGCCGCCGATCCCCTTGGCGGAGGCGAGGATGTCGGGCTCGATTCCGTAATGCTCATAGGCATAGAGCTTGCCGCTGCGCGCGACCCCGCACTGGACCTCGTCCAGCACCAGCATCAGATCCTTCTCGTCGCAGATGCGGCGAAGGCCCTGCATGAACTCCTGGCTCGCCGGGCGGACCCCGCCCTCGCCCTGGACGGGCTCGACCAGGAAGCCGGCCGTATGCTCGTCGACCGCCGCCTCGGCCGCCGCGAGATCGTCGAAGGCGACGACCTTGAAGCCGGGGAGGAGCGGCGCGAAGCCGTCGCGCAATTTCTCCTGGTCGGTCGCGCTGATCGTCGCCATCGTGCGCCCGTGGAAGGCGTTCTTGAACGTGATCAGGACGTTCTTGTGCGGGTTGCCGCGATGGTGATGGTAGCGGCGCGCGGTCTTGATCGCGCACTCGACCGCCTCGGCGCCCGAATTGGTGAAGAACACCGTGTCGGCGAAGGTCGTATCGACCAGGCGCTGGGCGAAGGCCTCGCCCTGCGGGCTGCCGTAGAGGTTGGAGACGTGGATCAGGGTCGCCGCCTGGTCCTGGATCGCCTTGGTCAGGTGCGGGTGGCCGTGGCCGAGCAGGTTGACCGCGATCCCGCTCGCGAAATCGAGATATTTCTCGCCCTGCTCGCCGTAGAGATAGACGCCCTCCCCTCGCACCGGCCGCACCGGCGAGCGCGGATAGACGGGCATGAGCGGCGTGATGGCCATGATCGGGCTCCAGGGGTCTCGTGGACAGCAAAAAGGCGATCCCGGAGGACCGCCTTCCTGCCTCTAGAGAGGAGGCGGGCGCCGCGTCAACGGCGCCCGCCTTTGTCGGTACCGCCGGTCTTACCAGCGGCGGCCGTCGCGGTCGCGCCGCTCGACGCGGACGCGCTGCTCGAGCCGGTCGATCCGCGACCGCAGCTCGTTGACCTCGCGCTGGTTGAGGCCGTTGCGGCTGGCGCGGTTCAGGCGCTCGCGGATGTTCTGCGCCTCGCGCCGCAGGCTCTGATATTCGCGAACCGAGATGGCGCGGCGCTGGGCAGCGCGCTCGATCCGGTTCTCGACCTGGGCGAGATCGCGGTGAAGCTGGCCGACCGCCTGGCGGTTGTAGCCGCGATGGTCGTTCTGGCTCCAGCCACCGCGATTGTGGTCGTTGCCACGATACTGGGCGGCCGCGGGAGCGGCGGTGGCGACCGTGGCGGCAGCGACGGCGGCGGTGATGAGGAACTTACGCATGACTTTCTCCTTTCGGGGCCGATGACCCCTCTCTACGACTCGGAGAATGTTGCGCCCCTGAACGCACTCGACAGCCACCGTTCAGCTTTCCGGCGACTTTCCTGAACAAAATCAGAGTCAGCCGCCGCGGCCGGTGCGGCGGGCCGCGGGGCGAGCGACCGCGTCGCGCAGGGCGCGGGCGCGGAGCTCGAGCTCGGCGGCTTCGGACTGGGAGAGACCGTCGCGGCCGTAGCGATGGGCCAGCGCCCTGATCGCCCGCGCCTCGCGGCGATAGGCGCGCGCCTGGCGGGGCGAGATCCGGCCACTCTCGCGCGCATCCTCGATCCGGTCGCGGACGTCGGCGACGTCGCGCTGGACGCTTGGGCCGGGCAGTCGGCTGTCGACCTTGCCGAGCCGGTCGACCCGCGGCACGTCGCCATAATCGTGGCGGCCCGCGATCTGCGCCGAGGCGGGCGCTGCGGCGACGAGGGCGAGGCTGACGATGAGGAGGCTGCGCATGAGGGGCTCCGGCTGCGGATCGGCGCCGCCGATCATCGCCCGCCAAGCTGAACGGCTCCGGAACGTCAGCTCTTCAGCTTCCAGCCGCTGCGCAGCAGCGCGTAGCAGAGGGCGCCGAGCGCGACGTTGATCGCGAGCAGCAGCAGCGCCCCGAACAGCACCGGCGAATCGGCCTCGGCGAGGAAGCCGTAGCGGAAGCCGGAGATGACGTAGAAGAAGGGGTTGAAGTGGCTGATCGTCCGGAAGACCGGCGACAGGCTCTCGATCGAATAGAAGGTCCCGGAGAGCAAAGAGAGCGGCGCCACCACGAAATTGGTGACCGCCGCCGCGTGATCGAATTTCTCCGCCCAGATCGAGGTGATCAGGCCGAGGAAGCCGAGCATCGTCGCGCCCATCAGCCCGAACCAGAAGATCGCCCAGAGATGTTGGGGCGCGACATGGACTCCCGGCCACAGCAGCATCGCGAGCCACACCGCGAAGCCGACCAGGAAGGCGCGGGTCACCGCGGCGCCAATCAGCCCGCAGATCAGCTCGCCGTGCGAAAGCGGCGGCATCAGATAATCGACGATCGTGCCCTGGATCTTGCCGACCAGCAGCGAGAAGCTGGAATTGGCGAAGGCGTTCTGGATCATCCCCATCACGATCAGGCCCGGCGCAAGGAAATCGGCGAAGGGCACGCCGAGCACGGTCCGCCCTTCCCGTCCGAGTGCGACGGTGAAGATGACCAGGAACAGCATGGTCGTGATCGCCGGGGCCCAGATCGTCTGAAGCTGGACCTTGAAGAAACGCCTCACCTCCTTCACATAGAGGGTCTTGAGGCCGCCCCAATTGACGTTCCGGATGGTCGGGACGCCGGGTGCGGTTCGAACCCAATTCGAAGGCTGCTCGTTCATGGCGCCGCGCTAGTCGCAGACGCCGTAGCTCGCAAGCCGTGACAAGGAAGACGAGAGCCCGATGTCCTGGACCGACGAACGGATCGACCGCCTGAAGGAATATTGGACCAAGGGCATGACCGCCTCGCAGATCGCCGAGGAGCTTGGCGGGGTCAGCCGCAACGCCGTGATCGGCAAGGCCCACAGGCTCGGCCTGCAGTCGCGCCCCTCGCCGGTGAAGCCGAACGAGGAGGAGGGCGCGGCGCCCGCCGAGGCTTCGCCGCAGCCGGCAGCGCCCGCCCCCGCCAAGACTGCCAAGGCCAAGGCTGCGCCCGCCCCGGCGCCGGCCGATGAGCCTGCCCCCTGGGAGGAGAGCGAAGCCAAGGCGCCCGCAGCCGCCGCGCCTGCAGCAC
>JAEWCW010000032.1 GCA_023390415.1 Pseudomonadota bacterium
AGCACCGCCTGGCTCATCAGCGACGGCCCGCGCCGCTTCGGCGCTCGCGGCCTCGGCGCCGCCGGTTCGGGCTGCGCGCCGGCCGCCGGCGGGTCCTCGCGCGGGAGGAAGCGGACGGCGACGTTCCGCGCCGGTCTCATCCCGCTCATTCGAACAGCACCCGCGCGAGGACCAGCACGACGATCGCCGCCGCGACGAACGAGACGAGCGGCAGCCAGATTCTGGGCCCGGTCGCGAAGTCGCCCGGATTGTCCTTCTTCAGCGCCGTGATCCGGTCATCGAGACCGGAGCCGAAGGTCAGGCGGGCAACGTCGTCGGGCGGCCCCTCCTTCAGGAACTGGACGAGCTCGTCCTTCTCGTCGGGAGAGACATCGGGATAGCGGCGAAGCAAGAGGGTCGCCCGGTCGAGCGAGGGGGTGGCCGCGCTGTTGCGGGCCGTGATCGTGGTCATGACAGGCTCCATGGCTGCCGGCGCGCTTCAGGCGGCGCCGGACGATTTGGGTGATCGTGGAAGAGCGCGCCGTTCGTCGGCGCGGCGATCACTCGGCCGGTGGAGCCCGGGCCCGATAGCTGGCGGCTCGGCCCTGCGCGCGCGGCGCGGCCTCGCCGTGGAAGGTCACCGCGCCTGCGGCGACCGGATTCAGGCGGGGAGAGGAAGAAAGGATCGCCGGCGCGCTGCCACCGCCTTTCCCCTTGTCGTCCTTCGCCGCTGCGCTGGTCGCAAGCTGCTTGCCGGGAAGCGGCGCCGCGAGCTCTGCGAGCAGGCCGCGCGCCGCCACCGTCGGCCGCTGCGCCGACGCCGAATCGATCGGGCCCGCCGCAAGCGCCGCGATCAGCAGCGCAAGCATGGCGGAGAGCCTTGTCAGGATCGGCGTCGAGCGGTCCATGGCCCCCATGTAGGCGCTCGTTCATGGCGCCGCAATTAACCGGCTTCCCCCCGGCCGCGCTTGGGCCTAGAGCCGAGCCATCCCCGGGGGACCGCCGAGCCGCGGTTGAGAGGGAGGCAGGAGCCTCCGACCCGTCGAACCTGATCCGGCTGACACCGGCGTAGGGAGCGGAGTCCGGCCCGTCCGTACCCGCTCCATTGGAGAGGAACCTGACGATGGCCGACGCACCTGCCCGCACCGAACTCAAAGTCACCACCGGCCCGATCCGCGGCAGCCGCAAGATCCATGTCGGCCCGTTGCGCGTCGCCATGCGCGAGATCGACCTCGAGCCGAGCTCCGGCGAGCCGCCGCTGCGCGTCTACGACTGCTCCGGCCCTTACACGGACCCCGCCGCGACCATCGACATCATGGCCGGCCTCCCCGAGCTTCGCCGCGACTGGATCCGCGGCCGCGGCGACGTCGAGGAGGTCACCCAGCGCGAGGTCCGCCCGGAGGATAACGGCCAGCTCGGCCCCGACCGCTCCGGCGGGGTCCAGCCTTTCCCGAATGTCCGCCGCAAGGTCCTCCGTGCTCGCTCCGGCGCAAACGTCACGCAAATGCACTATGCCCGCCGCGGCATCATCACCCCCGAGATGGAATATGTGGCGGTGCGCGAAAATCTCGGCCGCGAGCAACTCGCCGCTTTGGCCCGCGACGGCCAGGATTTCGGCGCCGCGATCCCGGACTACGTCACCCCCGAATTCGTCCGCGACGAGGTCGCCCGCGGCCGCGCCATCATCCCCAACAACATCAACCACCCGGAATCCGAGCCGATGGCGATCGGCCGCAACTTCCTGGTCAAGATCAACGCCAATATCGGCAACAGCGCCGTCGCCTCGGACGTCGCCCAGGAGGTCGACAAGATGGTCTGGGCGATCCGCTGGGGCGCCGACACGGTCATGGACCTCTCCACCGGCCGCAACATCCACGACACCCGCGAATGGATCCTGCGCAACTCGCCCGTCCCGATCGGCACCGTCCCCATTTATCAAGCGCTCGAGAAGGTCGGCGGCATCGCCGAGGACCTGACCTGGGAAATCTATCGCGACACGCTGATCGAGCAGGCCGAGCAGGGCGTCGACTATTTCACCATCCACGCGGGCGTGCGCCTGCCCTACATCCCGATGACCGCCAGGCGCGTCACCGGCATCGTCAGCCGCGGCGGCTCGATCATGGCCAAATGGTGCCTCGCCCACCACAAGGAGAGCTTCCTCTACACGCGCTTCGAGGAGATTTGCGAGATCATGAAGGCGTATGACATCGCCTTCAGCCTCGGCGACGGCCTCCGCCCCGGCTCGATCGCCGACGCCAATGACGAAGCCCAGTTCGCCGAGCTCGCCACCCTCGGCGAGCTGACGCAGATCGCCTGGCGCCACGACGTCCAGGTGATGATCGAGGGCCCCGGCCACGTGCCGATGCACAAGATCAAGGCCAACATGGACAAGCAGCTCGAGGCCTGCGGCGAGGCGCCCTTCTACACATTGGGGCCGCTCACCACCGACATCGCCCCCGGCTACGACCATATCACCAGCGCGATCGGCGCCGCGATGATCGGCTGGTTCGGCACCGCGATGCTCTGCTACGTGACGCCCAAGGAGCATCTCGGCCTCCCCGACCGCGACGACGTCAAGGTCGGAGTCGTCACCTACAAGCTCGCCGCCCACGCGGCGGATCTGGCGAAAGGCCACCCGGCGGCCAAGATGCGCGACGATGCCTTGTCACGCGCCAGGTTCGAATTCCGCTGGCGCGACCAATTCCACCTCAGCCTCGACCCCGACACCGCCGAACAATATCACGACCAGACCCTCCCCGCAGAAGGCGCCAAAACGGCGCATTTTTGCTCTATGTGCGGCCCCAAATTCTGCTCCATGAAGATCACGCAGGAAGTTCGAGATTTTGCTGCGGCTCGCGCAGCAAACAGCGGGTTTCCGGGGGAAAGCCGCGATCTCGAACTTGCGGAGCGAAGCGGAGCTGGGAGTGATTTCGCGGCAAAACAGAACGCGAGCACCGACACGTTCCTGGCCGCAGAAGAGGCGGACAAAGGCATGGCCGAAATGAGCGAGAAGTTCCGCGAGAAAGGCGGCGAAATCTACCTGCCGGCGGCGGAGCGAGGCTGATCTTCCGGCGTCCGAAAACGGCGCTGGACCGGCTCCGGTCTGCCTCGTGGCAGTGCCGGACGTGCGGCGAACCTCATGACGGGGTCTTCCACCTGTCGACCCCTGCGCCGGCCGCGTGGAGCGCGCCGCTGCAGCAGGAGCCGAACGGTGCGCTGAGGCTGGACGGTGACTTTCTCTCCGAGGATTTCTGCGTCCTTGGCGGCGAGCACTTCTTCGTCCGCGCCGTGCTCGAAATCCCCGTGCACCGACTGGCGGAGAAATTCGGCTTCGGCATCTGGTCCACCCTCTCGCGCAAGAACTTCGAGACCTATTTGGGCGGTTTCGACGACGGCGACTACGCCGACTGGGGGCCTTGGCCGGGCTGGTTCTCCAACGACCTTGAACCGTTTGGAGAGACACTCAATCAAGCCTGCTGGGTGCAGCCCCGCCCCAACCGTCAACGCCCCCTCATCACCATCATGGACAGCGGCCATCCGCTGGCCGCCGCGCAACTGGACGGCATCGCCGCAGAACGCGTGCTGGAGCTGTACGCCTTCTACGGCCACGCGGCGGAATAGGGGCGCCCCACCTCGGAGCGACGCTCGCATCGCTCCCGCCTGGCCAAAATGCTATGCCCCCAAACGAACGGCGCGATCGCCGGGCGACGAGGAGGCTGCGATGAAGGCGCTCCTGATCATCGACGTCCAGCAGGGCATGTTCTCCGTGCCCGGCATGCAGCCGCATGACGGCGAGGGCGTGGTCGCCCGCCTCGCCGCTGTGCTCGCCCGCGCCCGGGCGGAGGGGCTCCCGGTCTTCTTCGTCCAGCACAGCGGCACCGAGCCCGGCCACCCCCTCGCCGAAGACGGCCCCGGCTTCCCCTTCCGCCCCGAGCTGGCGCCGCTCGCCCACGAGCCCGTGATCGTGAAGCGCCAATGCGGCGCCTTCCACGGCACCAACCTCGAGGAGCGCCTTCGCGCCCAGAACATCCGCCATCTCGTGATCGGCGGCATGATGTCCCAATATTGCGTCGACACCGCCGTCCGCGCCGCCTTCGAGCGCGGCTACCAGGTCACCCTGATCGAGGACGGCCACACCTGCTTCGACACGCCCGAGCTAACCGCCGCCCAGATCATCGCCCACGAAAACCGCACGCTGGGCGAGGGCTTTGCAAGCCTCGCCCCCGCCGCGCGGGCGTTGGATTGAAGGGCGCGTTCGGACCCTCAGATTCGGCTGAAGGCGCCACGACAACGCCTTTCTGCTCGATCATCGAGCAAAATTGCAGCATGTAAATCAAGCCACGAGATACGAAAGACCGAGGCTTTAATAAGGGCGCGAGATATAACTTTAAGCAGCGGAGTAACTATGCACCACGAAGCTTGCGCAGTCTGTCTGTCGAGGGATGGCTTTGCCTCCACAAAGGCGCAGTACGGCTCGTACGATGCCTATATCGTCGAATGTGAGGTGTGCGGTTGCTTCGTAGTCTCCCGCACTGCAATTTGGGACCTTCTATCTCCGGAAAATCCACGAATGACGCCGATGAGGCGTGCGGTGCTATCTCATCATGTGCGGTCTCTGGCCGACAACGGGCACGATAAGGAGATGTGGACAACAGATCGCCTAGACAGCTTCTTCGAAGGTGATCCACGACTTCCGTCCCCGGCTCAGCAGGCTACTAACATAATACGCCTTATTGGGGATGAGGTCAGTACAACCGGAACGTCGGTGGAAACACTGCCGGCCAGCTTGAGCGCCAAGGTCGGATCGCCGAGCCACGCATTTGCAGTCAATCTATTGGTCGAGTTGAAGGATCGTGGCGTCGTGACTGCAATGACCATCCCGCTAGGGCAGGCAGCTCCTCACGTCCAGGAAGTGGGCCTAACGCTGTCAGGATGGGAGTTGCACGAGAGCGAGAAGCAAGGTCAAGTTGCTGGAAGATACGGGTTCGTTGCCC
This sequence comes from Pseudomonadota bacterium, assembly GCA_023390415.1. Classification (GTDB taxonomy): domain Bacteria; phylum Pseudomonadota; class Alphaproteobacteria; order Sphingomonadales; family Sphingomonadaceae; genus Allosphingosinicella. The sequence continues at coordinate 4,974 of JAEWCW010000032.1, forward strand.
TAAAGTTCGGAGATCCGATCTTAGACCCGCTTGTCCGAGATCACATAAAGCCAGCGGTGAGGGAGTTTGGGTACGAATTGATCGACCTCCGTGATGTTGCTCAGGCAGGCGTGATAGACAATTTGCTCAGAATGCAAATTCGGGATGCGGCGTTCGTATTGGTGGATCTAACTCACGAAAATTCTGGCGCTTATTGGGAAGCTGGCTACGCGGAAGGGCTGGGCAAACCAGTTCTGTACCTATGTGAGCGTGCTAAATTCGAGGAGAAAAAGACGCATTTCGACACCAATCATTGCACCACCGTGCTTTGGGACATTGCCGAGATAGATAATTTCAAGGCTGAGTTGATTGCAACGATCAGGCGTAGCTTGAGCGAGTGATCTGGGCGCCCATGGGCCTACCGCAGCTTGATCAGCGAGAACGAGAGCTGCACCCTGCAGTGATGAGCGTTCCTAGTGTCGAGGATATCCAGCGCAAGGTGGCGGCCGCGGCGTTCGGTCGTCCCCTCATCACGAACGTCCATCGCGGAATGGTCGCGGAGGCAGTCGTCGCGGCGGCGTTGGAGCCCGAGTGGCGCTGGTGCTCCGAGGATTATTCTTCCTGGGATTTCGAGCACGCAGACGGGACCAAGCTAGAAGTCAAACAGTCGGCTGCGCGACAGAGCTGGGCCGCGGCTGATGCGAAACCCTCGGCCTGCTCCTTCGACATCGCGAGCCGTACTGGACGCTGGGAGAACGGCGTCGAGTGGGTTCCTGAGCCTGGCAGAAGCGCCCATATCTATGTCTTCGCACATCATCCCGTGGCTGATGCGACGGCCGACCATCGCGATCCGGCGCAGTGGCGATTTTACGTGATCTTGACACGACAACTGCCGAACACCCGCCGGCTCAGCCTCACCCGTCTGAGAAGCTTGGGGGACGCGTGCACGTTCGAGGAGCTTCGGGGCTCCGTTAGCGCTGCAGCCGATCAGGTTTGATGACCCAGTCCCTCGCCCACGTCGCCCTCGTCGTCCGTGACTATGACGAGGCGATTGCCTGGTTCACGCAGAAGCTCGGCTTCACCCTAATCGAGGACACGTACCAACCCGAGCAGGACAAACGCTGGGTGCTCATCGCCCCGCCGGGCGCAGGCGAAGGCGCCACGACGATCCTCCTCGCTCGCGCCGCGACGCCGGAGCAGGCCGCCTTCATCGGCAATCAGGCCGGCGGGCGGGTCTTCCTGTTCCTGAAGACCGACGATTTCGACCGCGACTACGAGGCGTATCGCGCCCGCGGCGTCCGCTTGGTCCGCGAGCCCACCGTCCACGCCTACGGCAAGGTCGCCGTGTTCGAGGATCTCTACGGCAATCTCTGGGACCTGGTGCAATTCGCCGACGGCCGCTGAGCAGTTATACCGCCCCCAATTCCGCCGACACCGCGGCCTGCGCGCTCGCGACAAGCTCCTGCAGCGCGGCCATGTGGTCCGCGAAGGCCCTGCGTCCCGCCCGGGTCAGCGACGCCCAGGTGCGCTGGCGGCCGTCCTGCGCGGCCTTGCGGAGCCGGACGTAATCCGCCTCGCCGAGCGCCGCGAGATGCTTCGAGAGCACCGAATCGCTGACCTCGACGATGTCGCGGATAGTCGCGAACTCGGCCTCGTCGACCCGCGCGAGCAGTGCCGCGATCTGGAGCCGCGCCGGCGCGTGGAGCACCGGATCGATCGCCGCCCGGCTCATCGCCCGCCGCCTTGCGCCAGCTCGGCGCGATAGACCTTCTGCCAGAGCAGGCTGCCCGCAGTGCAGACGGCGAAGACGATCGCTCCGAGCGCATAGCCGAGCGGCTGGACCGTCTCGCCGTCGCGGATCGCCGCCGCGATCGCGGCCATCGGCAGAAGGAAGAGGAGAAGCGCGGCGACCACCCAGCGTGTCGATCGGCCCTGGAAGCCGGAAACGAACATGCCGGTCCGGCGCCGGTCCTCGGTCACGCACACCACCACCAGTGCCATGGCGACGGCGATCGTGCCGCCCATGATCGCCGTCGGCTGGGCGATCCCGGCGACCAGCAGTCCCTCAGCCAGGCCGAACATGGCGTGGCGGCGAAACGGCCACTGCGCGCGCTCGGCGAGCTTATTCTCGGTGCGGTTGACGTCGGCGAGCGCCGCCGCAGCTTCATTCCTGTCCATTTCGCTCCCAGTCTTTCCAAGTTGGAAAGTGAGTAGCCGCGACTTTCCAACCTGGCAAGACATTTCTTTCCAAGTTGGAAAGTGACACTGGGCCAGCATTCTTTGCGCCTGCGACGCCCCTGATCTCCCTCCGCGTCTCAGGGCCTCCGCGCCCACAAAATCCTTTCCTACAGCGTACCCTTTATGTTCTACCCTGCCGGATGCGCGACTCGTCTTCACCGGCCGGAAACCGGCTTCGCCGCACCGCCATGGCCAGTGCGACCATCGGTGAACATTCGCGCCCGCGCCGGTACAATATTTTTGGGGTGCCGCCCGCTTCGGCGGCGCCTTAGCTTGGGCCCATGCAGATGCTTGCACGCAATGGATCGACGACCGAGGCCGTCAACGCGCTGACCGAGAAGGAGAAGCAGACGCTTCGCCTGCTCCTCGCCGGGCACGACGCCAAGTCGATGGCGCGCGCGCTCGATCTCTCGGTCCACACGGTCAACGAGCGGCTTCGCGATGCCCGCCGCAAATTGTCGGTGTCGAGCAGCAAGGCGGCGGCGCGGCTGCTGCGCGAGGCGGAGGGCCGAGATGGGGGCGCGCCCCCCGAAAGCCTCGGGGACAAGGATATCGGGGATGAAGGCGCCGCCGCGGCGGTGCAGCAGGGCGCCGAGCCCAGCGCGTTCCCCTTTGCGACGTCTCGCAAGGCCTGGGCGATCGGAGGACTGACGATGATCTCGCTCGCCGCAATCGCAGCGCTCGCACTCACTGCGGCGCC
>JAEWCW010000137.1 GCA_023390415.1 Pseudomonadota bacterium
TCCCCTTTACCTTCACCCGCGCCGATGAATTGCAGGGCTTCGAGGTGGACCTGATGAACGCCATCGGCGAGATCACCGGCGACGACATCGAATTCGTCACCATGTCCTTTTCTGGGCTGATCGGCGCGCTGGAATCGGGGCGCATCGACACGGTGGCGAACCAGATCACCATCACCCCCGAGCGCGAGGCGAAGTTCGCCTTTACCCAGCCCTATGTCTATGATGGCGCGCAGGTCGTGGTGAAGGCGGGCAACGAAGACGCCATCACCGGGCCGGACAGCCTGTCGGGCAAGTCGGTGGCCGTGAACCTGGGTTCGAATTTCGAGGAACTGCTGCGTGGCCTGCCCAATGCGGCGGACATCGACATCCGCACCTATGAATCCAACATCGAACAGGACACCGCCCTTGGCCGGGTCGATGCCTTCGTGATGGACCGCGTTTCCTCGGCGCAGGTGATCAAGCAAAGCCCCCTGCCTCTGGCCTTGGCCGGTCAGCCCTTCAGCGAAATCCGCAACGCCCTGCCCTTCCGCAACGACGAGGCCGGGCAGGCGATGCGCGACAGGGTCGATGCCGCGATCACCACGCTGAAGGAAAACGGCACCCTGGCCGAGATCTCGCAGAAATGGCTGGACGCCGATGTCACGAAGCCCCTGGCCGACGCCGCTGAATGAGGCCGCTTGACACCGCCTACATGTGGGACCTGGTGCCGATCATCCTCGGCTATGTCCCGCTGACCCTGGGGATGGCGCTTGTCGCGATGGCGGCGGCGCTGGTCCTGGCGGCTGTCCTGGCGATCGTGCGCGTTCTGCGCGTTCCGGTCGCCGACAGCCTTGTGGCGGTGTTCATCAGCTTCTTTCGCGGCACGCCGTTGTTGGTGCAGCTGTTCCTGTTCTATTACGGACTGCCGCAATTGTTGCCTGCCCTGACCAGCATCGACGGGATCACGGCGGCGGTGATCGGCCTGACGCTGCATTTCTCGGCCTATATGGCCGAAAGCATCCGCGGTGCGATCCTGGGCGTGGACCGCAGCCAGTGGGAGGCCGCGCAGTCGATCGGCATGACCCAGGGCCAGCTTCTGCGCCGCATCGTCCTGCCGCAGGCCTCCCGCGTGGCCGCGCCGACGCTGATGAACTATTTTATCGACCTGATCAAAAGCACGTCCCTGGCCTTTACCCTGGGCGTGACCGAGATGATGGGCGCGGCGCAAAAGGAAGCGGCCGGCAGCTTCCTGTATCTGGAAGCCTTCCTGGTCGTCGCCGTGATCTACTGGATCATGGTCGAGGTCCTGTCGGTGGGGCAACGCTGGATGGAAAGCCATCTGGGAAAGGCGGTGGCGCGATGAAATGCGAGATCGACATTGCCGGCCTGACCAAGCGGTTCGGCACGAACACCGTCCTGGACGGCATCGACCTGTGCCTGAAGCCGGGCGAACGGGTGGCGATCATCGGTCCCTCGGGCACCGGTAAATCGACGCTGCTGCGGTGCCTGAACTGGCTGGATGCCCCCGATGCGGGACGGATCACGCTGGGCGACCTGTCGGTGGACGCGGCCCATGCCACGCGCGCGCAGATCTTGGCGCTGCGGCGGCGGACGGGTTTCGTGTTCCAGAACTATGCCCTGTTCGCCAACAAGACCGCCCGGCAGAACATCACCGAAGGGCTGACGACCGTGCGCGGCTGGTCGCAGGCCAAGGCCGCTGCCCGCGCGGACGAGATCCTGGCCCAGATCGGGCTGGCCGACCGGGGCGACAGCTATCCTTCGGCCATGTCGGGGGGGCAGCAACAGCGCGTGGGGATCGGCCGGGCCATGGCGCTGGATGCCGATCTTCTGCTGTTCGACGAACCCACCAGTGCGCTGGATCCCGAATGGGTGGGCGAGGTGCTGGATCTGATTCGCAGCATCGCCGATGGGCGCCAGACGATGCTGATCGTCACGCACGAGATGCAGTTTGCCCGCGAAATCGCCGACCGGATCGTCTTCATGGACGGCGGGCGGATCGTCGAACAAGGACCACCCGCCCAGATTTTCGGCGATCCCCAGGACGACCGCACCCGCGCCTTCCTGCGCCGTGTCGGCTGAGAGAAGAAAGATCCCCACCCGGCGAGATATTTGGAACGAAAAAACACGACTTATGCTATAGAGTATTAGCAATAATCGTGGAGATCGGTGATGGACGGATTCGCACCCTGCATTGATCATGTCCGTGGACGCCGCCCTGCTGGTCTTGTCCCCGTGGAAGCAGCCTTGTGGCCCGCCCATGCCAGCCAGATCCTGGTCGAACGGCCGGCCTTTTCCCTGCCGCAGTTGCGCCAGGACGAAGGGATCAATCCCGGAAGCCTGGTGATCCCAATCGTCCTGGCGTCCAACCTGGTCGTCTGGATCGGGCTTCTTGCGCTGCTTTTCTAGCCGAGGCCGTCAGCGCAGCCCGGCGGTCTGATAATACACATCCACGTCGCGCGCCGTGTCATAGCCGATGCCTGACGCGATGATGCAGCTTGTGTCGTCCTTGCGCGGCACGACCAAGGTCCAGGTGCCCATCTGGTCGGACGCCCACAGCTCGGTCGCGGCATGGCCGTCGCCGGGCACCGGGGTCTCGTTGAAGTCCTGCTGCAAGGTCTGGTGGATTTCGGCATCCGCGGCGCAATAGGGCTGGTCGCCCACGGCCATGTCGGATACGGGCAGATCCTGCGCCTGTTCCAGCAGGGTCGCGGTGTCGACGCCCGCCATGGCGGGCCAGGCCTGCACGGGCTGGTCCGGGCGCGTTGCGGAAGCGGCAGGCAGGGCCACCAGGGCCGCGACGCTGCCGGCCATCCCGAAGCGGGCGATGCGGATTGCGATGCGGGTCATGGTCAGGGCCTTTCATCCAGTGTTTGCTGGGGAAAAACGTGTGGCCGACGCAATGGGTTCCGATTTTTGGCGCGACGCGGCGTTGCGTCGGCCGCTGAAACCGGCAATTGTCCTGCGTTGTAAAGGGCTAAGGCGACAGGAAGGACGAACCCCGAATGGCGATACTTCTGGGCGATGTTGGGGGCACGAATGCCCGTTTGGCCCTTGCGCGGAACGGCAGCATCGACCGGCAGTCGGTGACCCGCTTCCGCGGCGACGATTATGCCAGCTTCGATGACGTGGTGCGCCAGTTCCTGCAGGAACAGGACCAGCCCCGCATCACCGCCGTCTGCGTCGCCGTGGCGGGTCCGGTCAGCAACGGCCAGGCGCGGCTGACCAACCGGCCTTGGGACTTTTCCGAGGATCGGCTGGCGCGGCTGACCGATGCGGACCAGGTCCGGCTGATCAACGACCTGACGGCGATGGGCTATGCCACGCCCGTCCTGTCGGGCGATGGCCTTGCCACCTTGCGCAGCGCGCCGGCCGGACGGCCCCGCAACGGGCAGTCGCTGGTCGTCAACCTGGGCACCGGCTTCAACGTCTGCGCGGTCCGCAGCCTGCCCGGCGGCGCCATCGCCGCGCTCGAGGCCGAGGAAGGCCATACCAGCCTGCCCGCCAACATCTATCTTCGCCTGCTGGACGCCGTCGGCCCCGAGGCGATGGCGGGCTTCATCTCGACCGAGGAAGCCTTTGCCGGGCGCGGGTTGTCGCGCCTTCATGCCGCGCTGACGGGGACGACGCCGGTGCCGGGGGAACAGATCGACCGGGCGGCCGATGCGGGCGATCCGGTCGCCAATGCGACCTATGACCTGTTCACCGACCTGGTGGGCCTGCTGTGCCGGGAAC
>JAEWCW010000201.1 GCA_023390415.1 Pseudomonadota bacterium
AGCGGGCGCCCGCTGGCGCCTACTGGTTCATCGAGGCGAAGAAGTCCTCGTTGGTCTTCGAATCCTTCATCTTGTCGAGAAGGAACTGCATCGCGTCGACGGTGCCCATCTGCATCAGGATCCGGCGAAGCACCCACATCTTGGAGAGGGTCGCCTGGTCGACGAGCAGCTCCTCCTTGCGGGTGCCGGACTTGCCGACGTCGAGGGCCGGGAAGATGCGCTTGTCGGCGACCTTGCGGTCGAGGACGATCTCGGAATTGCCGGTGCCCTTGAACTCCTCGAAGATGACCTCGTCCATCTTCGATCCGGTGTCGATCAGCGCCGTCGCGATGATCGAGAGCGAGCCGCCTTCCTCGATGTTGCGGGCAGCGCCGAAGAAGCGCTTGGGCCGCTGCAGCGCGTTGGCGTCGACGCCGCCGGTCAGCACCTTGCCGGAGCTCGGCACCACCGTGTTGTAGGCGCGGCCCAGGCGGGTGATCGAGTCGAGGAGGATGACGACGTCCTTCTTGTGCTCGACGAGGCGCTTGGCCTTCTCGATCACCATCTCGGCAACCTGGACGTGGCGGCTTGCCGGCTCGTCGAAGGTGGAGGAGATGACCTCGCCCTTCACCGAGCGCTCCATGTCGGTCACTTCCTCCGGTCGCTCGTCGATGAGCAGGACGATCAGGAAGACTTCCGGATGGTTGTCGGTGATCGCCTTGGCGATGTTCTGGAGCAGCACCGTCTTGCCGACCCGCGGCGGCGCCACGATCAAAGCGCGCTGGCCCTTGCCCTGCGGCGAGATGATGTCGATCACCCGCGCGGACTTGTCCTTGATCGTCGGATCGTGCGGATCAAGGCTAAGTTTCTCGTCCGGGTAAAGCGGCGTCAGATTGTCGAAATTGACGCGGTGGCGGACCGCCTCGGGATCGTCGTAATTGACCTTGGAGAGGCGGGTCAGCGCGAAATAGCGCTCGCCGTCCTTCGGCCCGCGGATCTCGCCCTCGACCGTGTCGCCGGTGCGCAGGCCGAACTTCCGCACCTGGTTCGGCGCGACGTAGATGTCGTCGGGGCCGGCGAGATAGTTGGAATCGGGGGAGCGCAGGAAGCCGAAGCCGTCCTGGAGGACCTCGATCGTCCCCATGCCCATGATCTCGTCGCCCTGCTCGGCGCGAACCTTGAGGATGGAGAACATCAGCTCCTGCTTGCGCAGCGTCGAGGCGCCTTCGATGCCGAGCTCCTCGGCGAGGGCGACAAGTTCGGCGGGAGTCTTCTGCTTGAGATCGTTGAGATGCATCGGGGATACTCGGGAATGGATTCGTCGCCCGGAGCGCGGAACTTGGTTCTGGGCGGATAAGTGCCTGCACGGACGGCTGGCAAACGACTTGATGGGAGTTAGGCTCCGCCTCCGGTCAAGTCAAGCCGACGGCACGTGGCGGCGTGGCGTCAGAAGGGTTTGATGACGACCAGGATCACGATGAGGGCGGTGAGCACGCCGGGGAGCTCGTTCAGGATTCGGAGGGTCCGCCCGCTGAGGTTGCGCTCCCCCTTCGCAAGCTTGCGGCCATAGCCGATCAGCCAGCCGTGATAGGCGGAAAGGCCGATCACCGCGGCGAGCTTCAGCTGTAGCCAGGTCTGCCCCCAGGCGTCGAGGATGTAGGCGAGGGTCAGGCCGAACACCCAGACCGCGATCATCGCCGGGGTGATGATGATGTTGCGGAGCTTCTTCTCGCGATCGATCCACTTGGCCTCTTCGGCCGATCCAGGCGCCGCCTCCTGGTGGTAGACATAGTAGCGCGGCAGCATGAACATTCCCGCGATCCAGAAGATCACGAAGATGATGTGCGCCGCCTTGAACCAGTCGTAGGTCACGATGAGAGCCGTATTGAGGTCATGGCCGAAGATCACCTGCGAACCAGCTCCAGCAGTTGCTCGACATGCGGGATCGGCGTGTCCTGAAGGATTCCGTGACCGAGATTGAAAACGTGCGGCCGCCCCTCGAACGCGGATAGGATGTGCTGCACCGCATTGGCAAGCGCTTCGCCGCCGGCGATGAGCGCCAGCGGGTCGAGATTGCCTTGAACCGGAAGGCCGTCCGGAAGGCTGGCATGCGCCCAGGCCGGATCAACCGTCTCGTCGATGCCGATCGCGTCGACCCCGGTCTCGCGGGCATAAGCGGGAAGCTTGCCGCCTGCGCCTTTTGGGAAGCCGATCACCGGCACGTCCGGATGCAGACGCTTCAGTGCATCGACGATCGCCGCAGTCGGCTCGATGACCCAGCGCTCGAACTGCGCGGGCGCAAGGCTTCCGGCCCAGCTGTCGAACAATTGCACGGCCTCCGCCCCGGCGCGAATCTGACCCGACAGATAGTCCACCGTCATCGCCGAGACCGCGTCGATCACCTCTGCGAACTTCGCCGGATCGCGATAGGCGAAGCGCCGCGCCTCGGCCTGCTCCTTCGATCCGCGGCCGGCGACCATGTAGGTCGCCACCGTCCACGGGCTGCCGGCGAAACCGAGCAGCGTGGTCTCCGGCGGAAGCGCGGCCTTCACGTTCTCCACAGTTCGGTAAATCGGCTCGAGACGCTCAGGAACCGGCGACAGGGCCCTGAAATCGGCCTCCGCGAGCGGCGGGGAAAGACGGGGACCTTCGCCGGCCTCGAAAGCGAGATCTTGGCCGAGGGCGTAAGGCACGATCAGGATGTCGGAAAACAGGATCGCGCCGTCGAAGCCGAAGCGGCGGATCGGCTGGAGCGTGACCTCGGCCGCGGCCTCGCTGTCATAGACCAGCTCCAGGAACCCGCCCTTGTCCGCCCTCAGCGCGCGATATTCCGGGAGGTAGCGTCCTGCCTGGCGCATCAGCCAAACTGGTTTTCTCTCGGTTTTTCCGCCCCTTAGGACGGTAAGCAAGGGCTTGGTCGGACCGG
>JAEWCW010000063.1 GCA_023390415.1 Pseudomonadota bacterium
GCTGCGGCAAGCACGAGCGCGAGGAGCAACGGCAGGGCATTGCCGAGCCGCGCGAACAGGGTCGCGGGCTTGGGCGCGGGCAACTGCGCGTCGATGACGCCGGCGCCGCTCGGGATCGAATCGACGAGGCGGCCGTCGGCGTCGATCACCGCGGACACCCCGGTCGGGGTAGCGCGGAGGACCGGGAGCCCCTCTTCGAGCGCACGAAGCCGGGCTTGCGCAAGGTGCTGGGGCGGGCCCCACGAGCCGAACCAGGCGTCGTTGGACGGGTTGAAGATGAGGTTCGGCCGGTTGGCGCGATCGACCACCTCGCCCGAGAAGATGATCTCGTAGCAGAGCTGGAAGCCGATCCGCCCGACGAGCGGCAGGTCGAGCGAGCGCGGGCCCGGCCCGGGATCGAAATCGAGATCGCCGGGCGCGAGGCGGGAGAGGCCGATCGCCGAGAGGATCGGCCGCATCGGCAGATATTCGCCATATGGGACGAGATGCGCCTTGTCGTAGCGGCCGAGCATGCGCCCGCCGCCGGCGACCGCGAACACGCTGTTCGTGGCGCTGGTCGCACGGCGTCGGTCGGCCGAGCGGACGGTGATCCCGCCGGCGAGCAGAAGGTCGCCGGGCGCGAGCAGGCTCTGCACCTGGGCCCGGGTGAAGGCGACGTCCTCCTGGCGGCGCGGGTCGCGCCGGCCGTCCTCGAACGGCTCGGTGATCGCGGCCTCCGGCCAGAGCAGCAGTCGCGGCGCGCCGGCGCCGGGCGCGGAGAGGTTGCCGAGACGGCGCAGGATCTCGTCGGAGAAGCCGGGCCGCCACTTGTCCTGCTGGCCAATATTCGGCTGGACGATTCGGATCGCGGTCTCGGTCGGCGGCGGCGCAGCCGGGGCCAGCAGGGTCAATGCGGTGGCGACGGCGACCGCACCGCCGATCGCCCCGGCGCTCCGCCAGCGGCGACGGAGGAGAAGCAGGACCGTGCCGGCCATCAGCACCAGCACGCCCGACAGGCCGTAGGTGCCGACCCAGGCCGCCAGGCGCGCGACCGGCGTTCCGATCAGCGCCACCCCTTCCGGATTCCAGGCGAAGCCGGTGAACAGGGTGGCGCGGAGCCATTCGGTGACGATCCACGCGGCCGCGAACCAGAGCGTCAGCGCAAGCGGATCGCGGCGGCCGTAGCGCCAGGCGAGGCCGGCCGCGACCGCCGGATAGACGGCGAGATAGAGCGAGAGCAGCACGACCGCGATCCAGCCGAGCCAGGCCGGCATCGCCGCCTGGAAGGTGAAGGCGGTCGCGATCCAGTTGAGGCCCAGCGTGAAATGGCCGACCCCGAACCACCAGCCCCGGGCAAGCGCGCTCCTGAGGCGCGGCGCCTCGCCGATCAGCCACAGCAATGCGGCGAATGCGAGGATGGTCAGCGGCCACAGGCCCAGCGGCTGGAATCCGAGCGCCCCGATCAGGCCTGCGAGGAGTGCGAGGAGATTGTGCTTCATGCGCGCCTGCATATCGGGGAGATCGAACGCTGCCGCTAGCCCTTCCCCGCGCACCGACGACTGGATTATGGACGCGCCATGTCCCTGCCCCCCTTCCACCTCGCCTTTCCCGTCCACGATCTCGCCGCAGCGCGCGCCTTTTACGGCGGCCTGCTCGGCTGTCCGGAGGGTCGGAGCTCGGACCAGTGGATCGACTTCGATTTCTTCGGCCACCAGATCGTCGCCCATCTCGATTCCGCGATGGCGCCGCGCCGCCACCAAAATCCGGTCGACGGCCATGACGTGCCCGTCCCGCATTTCGGCGCCGTGCTGACGATGGCGGACTGGGAGCAGCTTGCGGTGAAGCTGGAGGACGCCGGCACCGATTTCGTAATCGCGCCGACCGTGCGCTTCCGCGGCGAGCCGGGCGAGCAGGCCACGATGTTCTTCCTCGACCCGTCGGGCAATGCGCTCGAGTTGAAGGCGATGGCGAAGCCGGAGAACCTCTTCGCGGCCTAGCCGTCCAGGCTGTGATATTTCCCGTTGAGGTAGATGAGCGGGTGGACGTCCTCGCGCACGGCCGCGTCTTCGACCACGCCGATGAAGATCGAATGGGTTCCGAACTGATGGTGGTCGATCCGGCGGCAGAGGATCGAGGCCTGGGCGTCGACCAGACGCGGCGGAAGCACGCAATCGTTCGTCCAGCCTGGGCCGAAGCGCAGCGCATGCTGGCCGCGGTCGGCGAAGATCTGCGCCACCTCCTGCTGGTCGCGGTGGAGGACGTTCACCCGGAAATGGCTCGCCTCGCCCATCCGCGCATGAACCGCTGCAGCGCGGTTGATGCAGATGAGCAGGCTCGGCGGGTCCATCGAGAGCGACGAGACCGCGGTCGCGGTGATTCCCATCGGCTCGCCGCCCGTGCAGATCGAGATGACGTTCACTGTCGATGCGACGCGCCGCATCGCCTGGCGGAATCCGTCGATGAGCTGGGGATCGGACTCGGTCATGGGCCGTCCCTCATGCCGCGCCGCACCAAGGCTTGCAATCGGTCCGGCTGGAGCGGCGGTTAAGTTACTGAAAAAGTAGCATTCAAATCGACCGCTCAATCCGGTTTCGCTTGGCAAGACCGGCTCGGCTCGGCTAGCTCCGAAGCGAAGGGGGCGGACGTGTTCGAATTTCTGATGGCGCCGGACAACCTGCCGTTCGCGGTGGCTCTGGCGCTCATGCTCATGATCGGCGCGGTCGAAGCGATCGGCCTCGGCGTCGGCGCCGTCCATGTCGATGCGCATGCCGACGTCCACGGCGATGCCGGCGATCTGCTCGCCTGGCTCGGCCTCGGGCGCCTTCCACTGCTGATGGTCCTGGTCGTGCTGCTCGCCTTGTTTGGGCTGATCGGTCTCGTCGGGCAGCAATTGGCCGACGCCGTCCTCGGCACCACCTTGCCGCCCTGGATCGCGGGCCCTGCAGCGTTCGTGGCAGCGCTACCGTTCACTGGGTTCGCGGTCCGCGGCCTCGCCAGGATCATGCCGCAGGACGAGACCACGGCAGTCTCGCTCGACGATCTGGTCGGCCGCCGCGCCACCGTGACCGTCGGCACTGCCCGGTCAGGATCGCCGGCGCGCGCCAGCGTCCGCGACCGCCACGGCCAGGTCCATTACGTCATGGTCGAGCCGACCGACGAGCGCCAGGCCGTCGGCGAGGGCGGAACCGTCCTGCTCGTCCGCCGCGAAGGCGGTCATTTCATCGGTCTCGCCGAGGGCGAGACATTGTTCGCGGGCGCCGCCGAGCGGCCCGCTCTGAGGGGTTGAGGGAGAGGAATATGTTGATCGAGACGGGCATCTATGCGGGAATCGTCCTCGTCGCACTGCTGACGATCGGGCTGATCATCACCCGTCTGTATCGGCGCGCGACCAAGGAAATCGGCTTCGTCCGGACCGGCTTCGGCGGCGAGAAGGTGGTGATCAACGGCGGCGCCCTCGTACTTCCGGTCCTCCACGAGACGATGCCGGTCAACCTCAACACCGTCCGCCTCGCGGTCGAGCGCAAGAATGTCGACGCGCTGATCACGCTCGACCGCCTGCGCATCGACGTGAAGGCCGAATTCTACGTGCGCGTGCGCCCCGACCGCGATTCGATCGCGATCGCCGCCCAGACGCTCGGCCTTCGCACGATGCACCCGGAGAGCCTGAAGGAGCTGATCGAAGGCAAGTTCGTCGACGCCCTGCGCTCGGTCGCGGCGGGCATGACCATGGCCCAGCTCCACGAGCAGCGCGCCGAGTTCGTCCAGAAGGTGCAGCAGGTTTCGGCCGCGGATCTTGCGATGAACGGCCTCGAGCTCGAATCGGTGTCGCTGACCGGACTCGATCAGACCTCGATCGAGCATTTCAACGCCAACAATGCGTTCGACGCCGAGGGCCTGACCAAGCTCACCGAGCAGATCGAGCTTCGCCGCAAGACGCGCAACGACATCGAACAGGAGACCCGCGTCCAGATCGAGGCCAAGAATCTCGACGCGGAGCGGCGCAGCCTGGAGATTGCCCGGGAGACCGAATTCGCCCGGCTCGAGCAGGAGCGCGAGGTCGAGGTCCGCCGCGCCGCCCAGGTCGCCGAGGTCGCCCAGCAGCAGGCCGAGCGGCAACGCGAGGCCGAGCAGGCGCGGATCGCCGCCAAGCAGGAGATCGACGCGTCCCAGATCGAGGCCAATCGGGTCGTCGAGCAGGCCAAGATCGCCCAGGCCCAGGCGGTCGAGATCGCCCGCCAGGAGCAGCAGATCGCGGTCCAGAACAAGAGCCGCGAGGAGAGCCAGGCCAAGGCCGAGGCCGACAAGGCGCGCGCCGAGGCGGTCGCCGCCGAGGAGCGGGTCGGCACCGCCCGCGAGACCGAGGTCGCCGAGCGCATCAAGCGCATCGAGCTGATCGAGGCCGCCAAGGAAGCCGAGCGCGCGGCGATCGGGATCAAGGTCGAGGCCGAGGCTGAGAAGCAGGCGGCGGCCGACCGCGCCGAGGCGGCGCGGCTCGCTGCCGAGGGCGAGGCCGAGGCCGAGAAGCTCCGCGCCGAGGCGGCGCGCGTGCGTTTCGAGGTCGAGGCGGCCGGCCAGCGCGCGGTCAACGAGGCGGCGAACCTGCTCTCGTCGGACCAGATCTCGCTTCAGACCAAGCTCGCGCTTCTCAAGGTGCTGCCGGAGGTGGTGCGCGAGGCCGCCAAGCCGATGGAGGCGATCGATTCGATCAAGATCGTCCAGGTCGAGGGACTGACCGGCGCGCCGGGCGACGGGATTGCGATGGGCGGCGCCGCCGGCGTGGGCACCGAGGGCAATCTCGCCTCCAGCGCGGTCGCCGCGGCGTTGCGCTACCGGGCGCAGGCGCCGATCGTCGACGGACTGATGAAGGAGCTCGGCTTCGACGGCTCGACGCTCGAGAACCTGGTCGCGGGCGCTGCCGCGAAGCCGGCCGAGCCGCCGGCGACGATCACCGCCGTTCCGGTCGAGGACGCACCGAAGCCGGTCTGATCGGCCGCGCCGCGGCGCCTACCAGATTCGGACCCGCTCCTCCGGCGCCAGATAGAGGCGCTGGCCGGGGCGGACGTCGAAGGCGTCGTACCAGGCGTCGTGGTTGCGCACCGACCAGGTGCGCCAGCGGTTCGGGGAATGGACTCCGCCGATCACCTGCTGGCGGAGCGCCTGTTCGCGGAAGACCACCCGGTTCACCTGCGCACGCCCCATGAAGAAGCGCTGCGCCCCGGTCGTGCCGTCGATCACCGGTGCCGGACGGCCGTTCAGATGGAGCAGATAGGCGTCGTAGGCGACCGCGAGGCCTGCATTGTCGGCGATATTCTCGCCGAGGGTCTGCGCGCCCCGGATGTTGAGGCCCGGCAGAACCTCGTAGGAATCATATTGGGCCGCAAGCCGCTGGGTGCGCTCGCGGAAGCGGGCGAGATCCTGGTCGGTCCACCAGCGGACCAGCCGTCCTTCCGGATCGAAGCGGCTGCCCTGATCGTCGAAATGGTGGCTGATCTCGTGGCCGATCACATAGCCGATCGCGCCGTAATTCACCGCCGGATCGGCATTGATGTCGAAATGCGGCGGCTGGAGATAGGCCGCCGGGAAGACGATCTGGTTGTTCTCGAAGCTCGCATAGGCGTTTGCCGTGATCGGCATCATGAACCACTCGTTGCGGTCCACCGGCCCGTCGATCCGGGCGAGCTGACGCTGGAAATCGAAGCGCGCCGAGCGGGTGAAATTCTCATAGGCCTGGTCGCGGCGGACCTCGAGCCCGTCATAGCTGCGCCAGCGGTCCGGATAGCCGATCATCGGGTTGAAGGCGGCGAGCTTGGCGCGGGCGCGAGTGCGAGTCTCCGGCGCCATCCATTCGAGATTGGCGAGGCGGGTGTCCATCGCGCGGATGACGTTGCGGACCAGCGCGTCCATCGCCGCCTTGGTGGCCGGCGGGAAATGCCGCTCGACATAAGGCCGCGAGACCGCGTCGGTGAGCGCCACGCCGGTCAGCTCCACCGCCTGGATCCAGCGCTGCGGCGCCTCGGTCGCGCCGGCGATCGCGCCGCCGCTGAAGGCGAATTCAGCCTCCGAGAAGGCCCGCGGAAGGACGAGCGCGCGGTCCTTGGCGACGCGGACCGACAGCCAGTCCTGGAGGACCTGAAGCGGGGTCCGGCCGAACAATTGCGCGATCGCGGTGACGGCGCTCGGCTGGGCAACGATATAGGTCGGCCGCGCGGCGAGGCCGGCGCCGTCCAGATAGGCGCGCCAGTCGAAGCCCGGCGCGCGCTCGGCGAGCTCGGCCAGGGTCCAGGGATTGTAGGTACG
>JAEWCW010000076.1 GCA_023390415.1 Pseudomonadota bacterium
TTCACCGGTTCCCGCAAGATTTCTTGCGCTTGCCGGCACGCGCCGTCAGATTCGGCGCGAACAAAAAGGGTGCAGGAGCCCGATTGATGGACGTCGACGAGTTCGAGCTTGAGCGCGAGACCAGCGCTCCGATTGAGATGCTCGAACATTATTTCCTCGCGCATGGCTGGGCCTGCGAGCGGAGCGGCGACGACGAGATCGTCGCCAATTTCCAGGGCAGCTGGACGCAATATGAGCTCCGCGCGATCTGGCGGGAGGAGGATCATGTCCTCCAGTTCCTCGCGCTTCCCGACGTCCGGGTCGGCGACGACAAGCGCGCCGCCGTCTACGAGACGATCGGCCTGATCAACGAGCAGCTCTGGCTCGGCCATTTCGAGCTGTGGAGCGCGTCGGGTCTCGTCCTCTTCCGCCACGCTGCCTTGCTCGAGGGCGACGAGGGCAGCCTGCTCACCCTCCAGCAGGCGGAGACCCTGGTCGAAGCCGCAATCGAGGAATGCGAGCGCTTCTACCCGGTCTTCCAGTTCGTTCTCTGGGCCGACAAGAGCCCGCAGGAAGCCATTGCTGCGGCGCTGATCGAGACCCAGGGCGAGGCCTGAGCCCGCCGCACTTGCCGAAGACCGCGCGGCGGCGCATTGACGCCGCCATGGCCGATCCACTCCTTCCCGGGCCGCTCTGGCTGGTCGGTTGCGGCAACATGGCGGGCGCGATGCTTGCCGGCTGGCTCCAAAGCGGGATCGATCCGGCGCATGTCACCGTCATCCGCCCCAGCGGTCGGCCGGTCGGAGACGGGATCCGCGTGCTCACCGCGCCGCCCGAGGACGAGGTGCCGGCGATCGTGCTGCTCGGCTTCAAGCCGAGGACGCTCGACGAGGTGGCGCCGGTCCTCGCGCCTGCGCTCGATGAGCGCACGATCCTGATCTCGATCCTCGCCGGGGTCGAGCAGGCCTCGCTCCGCGCGCGTTTCCCGGTGCCTGCCGCCATCGTCAAGGCGATGCCGAACCTGCCGGTCCGGCTCGGCAAGGGCGTCACCAACCTCTATTCGGACAGCGACGACGGCGCCGCGCGCGCGCTGATCAGCGGCCTGATGGCGGCGCTCGGCCATGCCGAATGGTTCGAGGATGAGGACCTGTTCCAGGCCGCGGGCATCCTGACCGGCGCAGGCCCCGCCTTCCTCTTCCGCTTCGTCGAGGCGCTCGGCGCGGCCGGCGAGGCGATCGGCCTCCCCCGCGACCAGGCGCAGCGCCTCGCCGTGCGCATGGTCGAAGGCTCGGCGGCGCTCGCGGCCGCCTCCGAGGACAGCCCGCGCCGGCTCGCCGAGCGCGTCGCAAGCCCGGGCGGCACCACCGAGGCAGGGCTGAGATTGCTCGATTCGGACGAGGCGCTGGAGGCTTTGCTGCGCCGCACGCTCGAAGCCTCGCGGCGCCGGAGCCGGGAGATGGCTGCCGAGGCGCGGAGCCGCGGCGACGGTTGACCGGGGGCGCCCTGCGGGCCAAGTCCCCCGCACGCCCATCTAAGAAGGACAGGACATGCTTTCCGACGCGCGCTTCGCATTCGAGCCCTGCACCGATCCGGTGCCGGCGGAGGAGCGCGCGCGAAGCATTGCCGATCCCGGCTTCGGCCGCGTCTTCACCGATCATATGGCGATCGCGCGTTATTCGTCCGAGCGCGGCTGGCACGATGCCAAGATCACCGCCCGGGCGCCGATCGTCATGGATCCCTCCGCCTCGGTGCTCCACTACGCCCAGGAGATATTCGAGGGCATGAAGGCCTATCGCCGCCCGAATGGCGGCGCGGCTCTGTTCCGGCCCGATGCCAATGCCCGCCGCTTCCGCGCCTCGGCGCGGCGGATGGCCATGCCGGAGCTTCCCGAGGAGATGTTCCTCGAATCGATCCGCGCCCTCGTCCGCACCGAGAAGGACTGGATTCCCGACGGGCCGGACAGCGCGCTGTACCTTCGCCCCTACATGTTCGCCAGCGAAGCCTTTCTCGGCGTCCGCCCCGCTGCCGAATATATTTACGGCGTCATCGCAACCGCGGTCGGGCCCTATTTCAAGGGCGGCGCGCGGCCGGTCTCGCTCTGGGCGACGAAGGACTATATCCGCGCCGCGCCCGGCGGAACCGGTGCCGCAAAATGCGGCGGCAATTATGCCGCCAGCCTCGCCGCCCAGGCCGATGCGATCCGCAACGGCTGCGATCAGGTCGTCTTCCTCGACGCGATCGAGCGCCGCTGGGTCGAGGAGCTGGGCGGCATGAACATCTTCTTCGTCTTCGACGACGGGTCGCTGGTCACGCCGCCGCTCGGCGGCACGATCCTCGCCGGCATCACCCGCGATTCGATCCTCACCCTGGCGCGCGACATGGGCCTTCCGGTCCGCGAGGAGCGCTATTCGCTCGATCAATGGGCGGCGGACGCCGAGAGCGGCCGGCTGCGCGAATGCTTCGCCTGCGGCACCGCCGCGGTGATCACCCCGATCGGCCTGGTCCGCGGCCAGGGCCTGGAATTCGCGATCGGCGGCCAGTCGATCGGTCCGCTTACCCAGCGCCTTCGCGGCGCGCTGGTCGCGATCCAGCGCGGCGAGGCGCCCGATCCGCACGGGTGGGTCGAGGCGCTCGGCTAAGCGGGTTCCGCGGGGGCTTCCGCTCGCCGGAGCCGCGGCTATAAGGCCGCACGCCTGCTGGGGCGTCGCCAAGTGGTAAGGCACCGGTTTTTGGTACCGGCATTCGCAGGTTCGAATCCTGCCGCCCCAGCCACCGAATCCTCAAGATTCGGTCCTAGAACAACGGCTTGCACGCAGATCGTCCGGAACGGCAGTTGGACTCGGTTCGCCTGAATTGGCCCGGATTCGACGCCTATTGTGTACCGATTTGTGTCCCGATTTTTGTTCTGCGCAGGACCGGTTGGAGTCGGTATGGCAGGCAATGTCGCACGCGCAGATGCTTTGAATCACAACATAATCGAGTTGGACCAGGTTCGCCCGAGGCAGCCGCGGCCGGACTCTGCCAGCCGCCGCTTGTGTACCGATTTGTGTACCGATCCACCGGGGAGACAGCAGCGCCCAAGGCCTCCGAAAGCGCGGAAAAGAGAGCTTACCCCCGCACTTGTGGACGATCTGCGCACCGGGAAGCTGGCTGATGCAAAAACCGGTGCATTGGCGATCGAGGTGCTCCCGAGCGGCAGGAAGAGATGGGTCTTCCGGCGCCGGATCGCCGGCCGTGGCGAGGTCGTGAAGCTGACGCTGGGGGCTTACCCCGCTTATTCGATCGCTGCGGCTCGCGAGTGGGCGAACGGCCTTAACCTGCAACTCGATGCGGGGATCGACCCCAGGGAGACCGCGCAGAAGGAGCTGCGGCTTGCGACAATGACCGTCGAGCGCGCCCATGAGCTCTACATGCAGGCGGTTCGAGAGGGACGATCGTCGCGGGCCAAGCGGCCCAACAAGCCTAGGACAGTCACCGAGAAGCTGGAAATTTATCGGCGGGACATAGCGCCGAAGCTCGGCCGGAAGATCATCTACGATGTCACCGAGACCGATCTCATCAAGCTGGTCGAGGCCAAGGGCAAGGTCGCCCGAATCCGCGCGAACAGGCTCGCCGCAGAGCTCGCCGTCTTTTTCGGCTGGGCTGCATCGCTGCGGGGGCTCGAGGTTGGCCTGGAGGTGGATCCTTCGGCACGGCTCTCGGACCTCCGCTTCCCGGAAACGCCGCGGGCGCGACGGCTGGCGCTGCAGGAGATCGGATGGTTCCTCCAGGCCTTGGTCGCGGAGGAGGGTCACTACCGGCGGGGAATGCTGCTCTGGCTGCTGACGGCGGCCCGGCTTGGCGAAGTCTCGGAAGCGCGCACTGATGAGCTCTGCGACGGCGTCTGGACCATTCCCGCGCGGCGGACGAAGAATTCCGTGGAGCATCGCGTCGCATTGGGACCATGGGGCTGGTCGCTGATGCAGTCGCCCGGGGCCTGGGTGTTTCCAGCACCCAAATGCGACGGGCCGCGGTCGCGCAATTGCTGGTATGTTGCACGCAATCGGGTCCGGGCGAGGATGGCGATCTTGGCCGGCCGGCCGATCGAACGGTTCACGCCTCACGATTTCCGGCGAACCTGCCGCTCAAATACCAAGCGGCTGAAGGTCGATTTCGAAACTGCCGAGGCGATGCTCAATCATGTCAAGAAAGGCATGGAGCGTACCTACGACACCTATGAGCTCGAGGAGGAGAAAAGGGCCTGGTTCCTGCTCTGGGAGCGGGAGATCGTCGGACTTGCAACGAAAGCCGGTGTGGCCGACGCACTGGAGGTGCCCTTTACCGCTCGAGCGTGACCCGCGTCATCCTGTCTGCTGACTCGGCAGCGCGACGCGCTCGTGCTCAAGCAGGACGATAAGATCGGGTTCGTTAACGCCTTGCCCGCCGCTCTCCTCCGCTTAGGATGTCGGCAGGGCCGGGTAGCCGCCGTGCATGTCCAGACCGCTTGCGGTTAAAGGCGGCGGCGCATGTCCAAGCATGCCTCAATCCCCGGCTCGACCGCGACCCCGTCAAACATTCGCCAAACCCGCGCCGTATAAGCTGCGCATTCGAGCTGCGCGGCATTATGCTTCGGCCGTCATGGCCATGACGTCTCACCCATCGGGAGATATGTCATGACACGCGAAGATCTGCACGACGATATGATCGACCTCGGCCCGGCAACGCGCGAGACCAGGGGCATCGCCATGGGCTATGAGGATTCCGAGCGTGGCCAGTGGATTCACGGCGCCGCGCTCGCCGACGACTGACGCTCGAGGTCCGCGCGCCCGCGGCGGGCGCGCGGACGCTCTCATGCGGTGGAGGACCGGCCCTCCGGGCCAGCGCGGGGACAGCTGCGCGCGTGCAGCCGGTCGTCCGGAAACATTCGTCCTATTTGCGACCTATAAGTTTCCTATTCCTGCGCCGCGCCTCTACCGTCTGTCGCGTCATGGCCGTGACATCACCCCAGAAGGAGACAAGCCATGAACCATGAGCAGCAGGACCGCCCGATCGATCTCGGCGCCGCCAGCGTCGAGACCAAGGGCAGCGTCGCGGGCTTCCCGGACCAGGAGCGCACGCTCCAGCCGGTCCTCGGCCTCGCCGACGACTGACGTGCGACGGCGCGCGTCCCAGCGCGGGCGCGCGCCACGCCGTCTGCCGCAGACATGGGCCTTCGGCTCCGCGACAATCTGCACTGGTGCGTCTCGGGTGGGCGAGCGGTGTTCCTCGACATCGAGGCGGACCGTTATTTCTGTCTCCCGGCAACGGTCGAAGCGGCCTTCCTCAGATTCGCGGCGGGGGAAGGGCTGCCGGGCGACCCGGCGCGACTGACCGCGCTGGTCGCCGGGGGCCTGCTGGTCGATTCTCCCGAGACTGAGCCGGTCGCGGCCGCAGCCGCGATCGAGGCGCCGCGGCGGGACTTCCTGGAGCCGCCGGTGCCGCGCCCCAGGGCCGGCGACCTGGTGCGCGCCCTCGTCCTCGAGCTCCGCTGGGCCTGGCGGCTGAAGCGCCAGACATTGTGCGAGATCGCGGCGCTCCTTGAGGGGCGTGGCCGTGCGCCGGAAGTCGCCGGCGCCTCGGAGGCCCGAGTCAGCCGAATCGTCTCGGCCTGGTCGGCTTCAGGCCTCATCCTTCCCGCTGCCGACCGCTGCCTCGTCCGGGCGCTCGCGCTGCAGGAATGCTGTGCACGGCAAGGGATCCGAGCCCGGCTGGTCCTTGGGGTCCGGATGAATCCGTTCCGGGCCCATTGCTGGGTCCAGCTGGGCGACCAGGTGCTTGTGGGCGACTTCGAACAGGTCCGACTGTTCACGCCGATTGCCGCACTGGGATGAGCCCGCGCTACCTCCTCGCGGTCGCCGCCGGCGACCTGCCGGACTGGCCTCGACGCCTCGAGCGGCTCGGCCGGGCGACCGGGCTCCCGCTCGTCTTCTCGACCGCACGCCTCGGCGCCTTCGTCAGCGGCCACTGCCGCTGCATTCCGCTCGGGACAGAGGGCTGCGTCATCGGGACGCTCTTCCACAGACATGGCCCGGCGTCCCCGCTGACCCGGTTGGAGGATGCCGATGCGACCGCCATCCTGCGATCGGGCGGCGACCGGCTGCTGCGACAGTTCTGGGGCGGCTATGTGGCCGCGCTCCCGGCGGACGGCGACGTCCGGATCCTGCGCGATCCCTCGGCCGGCCTTCCCTGCTATCACGCCGGGGAACAAGGTCTTTCACTGTTCGCATCGGACGCCGAGCTCCTCGCCGATTCAGGCCTCGCGCGCGGCGATGTCGACTGGACGGCGCTTGCGCGCCATTTCTTCAATCGCGGTGTGCCGACCGGTGAGACCGTCCTCGCGGGGGTCCGAGAGCTGATGGCGGGCTTCGCCCTCGGGGCCGCCGACGCCGGCGCCCAGCGCCCGGTCTGGTCGCCCTGGGACCATGTGGACGGGCGGCCCGAGGGGAGCGTGGAAGCCGGGCAGCGCCTGATGCGAGCGGTCAAGACAAGCGTGCAGGGTTGGTCGGCCGCACATGAGCGCCTGCTGCTCAGCGTCTCGGGCGGGCTGGATTCCTCGATCGTCGCTGCAGCACTCGCAGACCGTCCAGCCGAAACGACGTGCCTCACCCTGTACGGGGTCGATGCGAGCGGGGACGAGCGCACCTATGCCCGCGCGCTGTGCGCGCATCTCGGTCTGCGCCTGATCGAAAAGCCCTACAGGCTCGAGGACATCGACATCTCGGAGCCACTTGGTGCGCATCTGCCGAGACCGACCGATCGGACTCAGGCGCTCGCCTACGAGCGCGCCCATCTCGAGACGGCGCGCGAGATCGGCGCCTCGGCTTTCGTCACAGGCAATGGCGGCGACAGCGTCTTCGGTTACTCGCAGTCTGGAGCGGCCGCCGCGGACCGATATCTGGCCGAGGGACTTGGGCGGGGCGTGTTCCGGACGCTCCGGGACATATCCGTCCAGACTGGCTGCGGCCTCGCCGCGGCCGCCCGCGCCGCCTGGCGGATCGCTCGGGCGCCACCTGCCTATCGCTGCAAGCCCGATCCGCTCTTCCTCCATCCGAAGGTCCTTGCAGCGCTGGGCCCGCATCCGCCAGACCATGCCTGGCTGGATGCGCCGCCGGGTGCGCTTCCGGGCAAGGCGGCGCATATCGCCTCCATCCTCCGGCTGCAGCAATGCATGGAGCCGACCCGGGGCCGGCACCTGCCGGTCCTCAACCCGCTCATGGCGCAGCCGGTGGTCGAGGCGTGCCTTGCCGTTCCAACCTGGGAGTGGCGCGCCGGAGGCCAAGACCGGTCGCTCGCGCGCAACGCCTTCGCTGGCCAGCTTCCGCCGCTCGTCATCGGACGACGCGTCAAAGGCGGCCCCGACGGCTTTGCAGCGCAGATCCTCGACCATTTCCGAGCATCGATCAGGGAGAGGCTGCTCGGCGGCCGGCTTGCCGCGCACGGCCTCATCGACACGCACGCCGTCGCGCAGGCCTTGGACGATCCCGGCCCGGGCGACGGGAACCACCGGGTCCGACTGCTCGAGTTCCTCGCTGCGGAGGCCTGGCTGGACAGCTGGGCGTCCCGGCGGAGACTATTCGCAGGACGAGGCGAAGGCCGGGTCAGGGGCGCGGCGGGGACGTCCCCGTCCTGAGCACGTCCCAATGGGCGATCTCGGACTCGCGGCCAGGGGCCCGGATGCCACGCAGCCAATAGTCGAACCAGTCCAGCGCACGGCGATAGATGGCGAGGCGGTGGGCCGGCTGCCACTTCGCGTGATGCTCGCCGGGGAAGACGTACATGTCGATCGGTGCTCCAGCCTCACGAAGGCCGGCATAGGTCTCGAGCGCGGTCATATATTCGTCGTCGGAGAGCTGGAGCAGAATAGGCACTCTGACCCGCTGGGCGTTGACCGACAGCGAGATGTCGCGCCAGAAGGCGTGGTCGCGCTCAAGCGCCCCTGGATAGCCCGTCTCGCGCCATTCCCGCGCAGCCCCGGGACCCGCCCTTATCGCGAGCGTCGTGTCGAAGCAGCAGCTGCCCAGGGCGACGGCCGAGAAGAGCGAGCTGTGGAGGATGGCCCAGGCGGCAGTGCTCGCACCGTCGCTGAACCCGGTGATTGCGATCCGCCGCGGGTCGGGCACGCCGCGGTCGATCGCGAGCCGGACCCCCGCCTCGAGCGAGGACATCACGCTTCGGCGATCGGCGAAGCCCTCGAGGTTGAGGCGGTTGCCGTCGCTGAAATTGCGTGCGCCACGGGCCAGCGCGATCGCGATCGGCCGCTGGAAGCTGAGGACGGCATAGCCGCGGTTGGCGAAGGCCTGGATGGGATACTCGTCTCCCGTGCCGCCGCGCAGGAAGCCGCGCGTCTGATATTGCACCACCACCATCGGGTAGCGTGTGCCGGGCGAATAGCCGACCGGGAGGACGAGGTCGCCGACCGTCTCGAGTCCGAAGGCGTTCCGCCAGCGCAGCCGCTCGGCCCGTCCGAGCGCGAGCCCTGCGATCTCCGGATTGGGCTCGAACAGCAAGTGGCGTCGGCCGGTCGCGAGCACGAGACGCTCGAGGCGGCGGGGTTGGAGCGAGCCCTCGCGCAGGCAGACGAGGTCCTCGCCCTGGGGCACGCAGTCCGCGAGGACGTCCTCGGTCAGGTAGAGCCGCTCGACCGTGTCGGATTCCGGTCGCCATTCGTAGATCGCCGTCTCGGCCCGGGCCCAGCCTTCGCGCCGAAAGAAGCGCACGCCGCGCCCGTCCGGCGTCCACCAGGGCTCGGTGGCGCCCTCGCAGGCCGGGTGGCTGCAGACGATTTCCGCCGCCCCGGGGTGGCGGGCATGGAGGGCGCGTGCCTGCGCGCCGCCGGTGAGCGTCGTCGCCGAGATCCACAATCGAGCCGATCGCCCGTGCGCAGGCGCGCCGGCGGTCGCGATCAGCTCCTCGCTGGACGAGATGGAGGCACTCTCGCCATCTGTTGCAGGGCGCGCCTGGCCGGTCGCCAAGTCCAGCACCTCGGCGGCCCGCGGGATCGGGCCTTGCGGAAACGGCCGGTCGCCGGAGACGGGCGAGAAGCGGTCGTCATAATGGAAGCCGCTGAGCCCCTCGCGCTCGATTTCGGCCTGGGCGTGCTGGAGCGCTGGCCGCGTCGCATAGACGATCGTGGTCCCGTCCCCGCCGATCCGGAAGTCCGCAACGTCCGTGGCGGCCCGGGTGAGGGGCCGGCTGCCGCTGCCGTCCGCTTCGGCCCGCCAGACCTGGTCGATCCCGCCCTCGCGCTTCAGGAAGGCGATCCAGCGGCCGTCCGGCGACCATCTGGGCGTTACGACCCGCGCAATGCCGGTGGGATGATCCGCCCGACCCCTGATGTCGGCGGCGAGGAGAATGAGCTCGCCGCCTTGGTCGACGATCCGCGGCTCCGCGCCTGGGACGAGATCGAGGACGACCATCGCGAGGCAGTGGCTGTTGCTCGCCGGGTCCGCGCGGCGCAGCTGGAAGGCCGCCCGGCGGCCGTCGGGCGAGAGCGTGAAGAAGGGCGCGGCATGGCCCTCGGAATCGGTCGGGCCGATGTCGCGCAGGCGGGCGAGATCCTCGGGCAAGAGTGGGCGGGCGCCGGCGATCACCGAAGGGGCAGGAATGATCCCGTCGCAGGCTGACGGCAACGCTCGTGCTTCGGCCGCCTCGCCGGTGAGAGCGGTCGTGGTTGCGGCCAGGAGGCCGGCAAGGCGCCTCACCATTGCTTGCGAACCGAGACGCCGAGGAAACGCCCAGCCACTGAATGATTGGTCGAATCGTAGGACGGCGCCTCGGGCTGGGAGTTGAGGATGACGTCCGGTTCCTCGTTGAGCAGGTTGAGCGCCGAGACCCGAAGCTCGAAGCCGCGCAGAGCCTCCGACCCGCTGCCGGCGACGAGGCTCGCGCTGAGGTCGAGCGTGACGAAGGGGCCGATCGGTCCCGCCTGCGGGAAGCGGCTGTCGCGGTTGGGCCCGACATAGTTGAG
The DNA here is from genome assembly GCA_023390415.1 of Pseudomonadota bacterium. GTDB lineage: Bacteria > Pseudomonadota > Alphaproteobacteria > Sphingomonadales > Sphingomonadaceae > Allosphingosinicella. The sequence goes on from JAEWCW010000076.1 coordinate 9,965, forward strand.
CGATGCGGCCAGTCCGCCCTGCGGGGCCTGCCACGCGGCGACGAACCGTCCCCGCCAATGGGGCGGGTTGAAGATGGTCCCGGCGCGCTGGATCAGAGGCTGCGCCGGCGTCAGCTGGAGGTCGCTTCTGAGATAGCTTCCAGCGGCGGTCAGCATGAGCCGGCTGTCGGGCCCGAGCCGGAGGTCATATCCGGCGCTGAAATCGATTCCGCGCAGATGCTCGCGCGCGGTGTTCCGGATCGCGGTGTCGACGATCGCCCCGACATTGGCTGGGTCGAACGGCGCCCCGGTCTGGTTGCTGAGACCCTGCGGAAGTGTTGCGATCAGCGCGTTGACCTGCGCGGCGGTGGGATTGAAGATGATCAGGTCGCGATAGACGGGATTGGGAAGCGCCGAGAGCACGCCGCTGATCGGCGAAGTGATCCGGTCCCGGTAATCCACGTCGAAATAGCTCGCTTCGAGCCGCAGCCCGCGCGCGAAGCGGGGCGTGATCTCGAGCGAGGCCGACCATGTCGTCGCCCGCTCGGCGCGGAGGTCGGGATTGCCTCCGCCGAGCAGGAACACGGCCGCACCCGGGGCCAGCGGGGGATTGGGCTGCGGGACGAAGAAGCGGGCCGGAAGCAGCACGCCCTGCGGGATCTGGTGGACCTGGTTGAGGGTCGGGACCTTGAACGACCGTCCCCAGGAGGCGCGGAACGTCGCGTCCCGGATCGGCTGGTAGACGAGCCCGACCTTGGGCGTCGCCACCTCGTCGATCCCCTGATAGCGCTCGTAGCGCAAGGCGGCACTGATCCTCAGCCGTTCGACCAGGGGCACGCCCTGCTCCGGCGCGATCAGTGGAAGCGACAGTTCGCCGTAAGCGAAGCCGATGTTCCTCGCCTCCGTGAATTCCTGGAAGATGACGCTACTTCCGTTGATGAAGTCGGTGATGTTGAGGTCGAGGACGACCCGGCGGAACCCACCTCCCACGGCCAGGCGCGCGTCTCCGCCGGGCAAGGCGAACAGCGGCCCTTCGGCATTGGCTTCGACCCCGCTCAGGCGGTTCTCGTAGATGAGCCTCGAGAGGGACGCGACGCGATTGGACCAGCGGCTGGAGTCGAGCCGCGTCCGGCTGACTGCCCGGGTCGCGCTCGCCGACACCTGCCAGTCGCTCGGGAGCTCCACCGTAAGGCTCGGCGCGACCGCGAATGCGCTGAGCTGCGGCCGGGTGGTCAGTCCGAAGGTGAAGACATCGGCATTCGGAAGGAAGGGCGACTGCTTGCGCGAGCGTCGATGCGTGGCGAATCCGTCGATCGCGAAGGACGCAGGCCCCGTGCGCTGATGCGCCGACAGGACTCCGCTGGTCTGGCTGTTTCCAAGCGTCAGGGTGAGCGTCGGGTCGAGTCCGCCCGTATAGTCGCGCTGGTCGGCAAAGATCGGCGTCGTCCGGCCATGCTCCACGGCGATCATCAGGCCGCCGCCCTGCCAGCGTCCGCCGGCGAGTGCCGTATATTGCTGCTGCACGTTGCCGCCGTCGGTCGAGGCGCCGACCCGGGCGGTCGTCTCGACGCCCTCATGGTCCCGCCGAAGGATGATGTTGGCCACCCCGCCGACCGCGTCGGACCCGTGAAGCGCCGAGGCGCCGTCCGCGACCACCTCGATCCGCTCGACTGCCGCGAGCGGGATCGCGGCAATGTCGATCCCCTGGTTGAGCGCGTCATAGGCCATCCGATGACCGTTGATCAGGGTCAGGGTCGCATCGGGCCCAAGCCCGCGCAGGTTGAGCGTCGCCGAATTGTTGATGTTGTTCTGGCCGCCCTGGCTCCCCCCGCCGGCCACACCGGGATTCTGGCCGCCGGTGAAATTCTGTGGGAGCGCCCGGGTGAAGCCGGCCAGGTCGCTGATGCCGGTCTGCTCCAGCGCCCGCCGCGTGGTCACGATCACCGGCGCCGGCGCGTCGGCGCCCCGGATCCGGGTCCCGGTCACGGTGATGGTGGAGTCGGCGGCAGGCTGGGCGCCGGCGGCGGCTTGCGGCGCCGAACGGATCAGGAGCGCGCTGCCGCGAAGCTCCGCGCCGAGCCCGGTGCCGGTCAGCGAAGCGCGGACCGCTTCGTCGAACGTGAACCGTCCCCGCAAGGGCGGTGCGCGATGGCCTGCAACAGCCTCGGAGTCGAAGATCACCTCGCGGCCCGCCAGCCGGGCGACGGTGAGCAGCCGCTCGCCGAGCGGCTGCTCTGGCAGGTCATATTGGAGTCCCGCCTCCGCCTGGGCGGCGGCCGGCGTGGCCGTCTTTGCGATGAAGATGGCCGCGCCTGCCAGGCAGGCAGCGCGAAAGGCGCCTCTGGTGATCGTCATGTTTCCCCTCCACGCCGGCCGTTTCGATGGCCGGTCTCAGAAGGGTTGACGCAGGGGCCGCGCGATTACGGGGTAGGTCGGCCGAAAAACTTTCAGCGGCGCCGAAGCACGATTTCGTCGGGCCCAGCCTCGACCGAGAGGTCGAACAGCGCCGCCAGGCGCTCGGCAAGGACGAGCGTGTCGTCGGTTCGAAAGCGGCCCGATACCCGCCGCGAGCCGATCCTGGGGTCGGCGAGCCGGATCGGGCGCGCCGATTCCCGATTGGCGGCCGCTACCAGAGCCGACACTTCGGCCCCCTGATGGTCCATCGCGCTTGGCGCGGCGGCCCGGCCACTGTGGGCGGCGGGCGCCCCGGTCGCCGCGGCAGGCTCGACTTGGGCGGCGACGTAGGAGAGCGTCTCGCCCGGACGGAGCCGCCTGGCGGCGTTCCCGGCCCCGCGCGCCTCTCGCGGGCGCGGAAGGATGACGTCCACGGCGCCGCTCACGAGACGGACCACGACTCGCCGGTCGGCGCCGAGACCGACTTCGAAGACCGTCCCCCGCGCGACGACCTGCCCGCCACCGATGTCGACGACGAAGGGACGCGGCTCGTGGAAGACCTCCACCCGCACGCGCCCGCGTCTGAGGGCGAGGCGCCGCTGCGACGAGTCCAGGCCAACGTCGATTGCCGTGTCGGCCTCCAGGCTGACGATCGAGCCGTCGGCGAGCCGGACCCTCTCCCGTTGCCGGGGCGCGGTCACGATCTGGTGCGAGGCGAGGGCCGGGCTGCCCGCACCGTGGGCCAGACGCTGTGCATGCGGCTCGGCCGCGAGGAGCCGGAGGGCGACCAGGCCGGCTGCGACGAGGACGAGCAGGGCCATGGCCGCTGCGCCGAGCCGGCGGCGTCGCCCTTCCGGTGCGGGTTCGTCGGCCCGGACCGCCGGCTGTGTCTCGCCGGGTCCGTCCTCCGCAAGGAATTTGCCCATCGAGAAGATTTCCGACGCGCGATTATAGGCTGCCCGGTGGAGCGCCCCGCGCCGGAGCCAGGCCTCGAAGGCACCCCGGCTCTCTTCCGCGTCGGGGCCGCGCATACGCGCGAACCAGGTCGCTGCTTCCTCGAGCAGCTGATCGCGTGGGGGCTCAGGCTCGCTCATCGCGCTCCAATCCTCTGCTGATCCGGACGATCGCCTCTGCGATATGCCACTCCACCGTGCGCACGCTGATGTCGAGACGCGCAGCAATCTCCTTGTAGCTCTGACCTTCCACTCGGTGGAGGATGAAGACCTGGCGCATCCGCTCCGGCAGCGCTGCGACGGCCTCGCGATATCGGTCGCGCATCTGTTCTACCTCGACGGCATCGACTTGGACGGGGGGCACGGCAAGTTCGCTGGCCTCTTCGATCGGGACGTGGGTCGAGCGCGTCGACAGCCGGCGCGAACGGTCGATGAGGAGATTTCGCACGATCCGGTTGAGGAACGCCTCCGGCCGGCCGAGCCGGTCGAGCGTAGCGGCGCCGAGCAGCCGGGCGAAGGCCTCATGGACGAGGTCGCTCGCTTCCTCGCGCGACCCGAGACGCGCGAGCAGCCGCCGCCTGAGCCTTGGGGCATGGTCGCGGTAGAGGAGGTCGACCCGCCGCTGCGCAGCCTCGGAGCGCGGTCGGTCGCCGCTCTGAGCGTCACCGTCTTTTGGCATCGGCCCATGACTCGGGCGGGGGCGCCGCCTCCGCGGGACGGCGGATCGTCGAGAGTCGCACGAGGACTGGAATCCCGTGCCGGACGTGCCTGAGCTGTGTCGCCCGGCCTCCCTGGGTCAGGCGCTCGTGATGCCCGGCGGATCGGTCCGCAGCCCGCTGCCGGCGATCCGGGCTGCGATGCGATTGTGCGCGAGTTTGACCCGCGGTTCAACCTGCACCGCCCGACGCCGGATCGACGGCCGGTGCGCCCGCATGCGGCGACGCTTCTTCAAGGACGTTGGACAGGCGCGTGCCGCAGCGTTGATCGGTCCCGGCTTAGGGGCAATTCAGGGCAGGTCGTGCAGCGCACCGACGATTCGGTCGGCCAGCCGCTCGCGCGCCCGATGATAGCGCGCCAGGAGTCGCCGAAGGCGCGACCGGTCGCCGGTTTCCGCGGCGGACGCGATCTCATCGATCTCGATGCCGGCGTCGGCAAGGAGGCCGAGTTCCGCGCGCCGCGCCGGCCGTAGGCGCTCGCCCATGCGGGCGACGGCGGCGACATGCTCGCCATTGAGCGAGGCGGCGGCGATCCACAAGAAGAGGCGCTCCGTCCGCTCGACCAGGTCGGCGTCGGGGCCCTCCAGCGCGTTGCGGTCGGCCAGGGACAGGCGCGCTGCCAGGTCGATCACCGCGCCGTGCCAACGGTAGAGGTTTCGAAGCCCTATCTCGGTGACGAGGGGCGTTCGGAATCCGTCGCCGCGCGGGGCTTCGACCAGGCCTTCGCCGACCAGTCGGTGCAGCGCGTCGCGCACCGGCGTGATGCTGGCGCAGAGGTCGGCGGCGAGCGCTGCAGGCTCGAGCTGCGCCCCGGCTCGGTGCTGGCCGCTTCCGAGCTGCGCCTTGAGCGCATGATAGATCCGGTCGAAGGTCGCGCCCGGGCTCATTCGGAAGTCCCCCTCCGCCGGTCAGGCGACGCAGCGTTGCTGCTCGGCGACGAACTCGGACACGAGCGCCGCCTGGTCGGGCCGCAGCGCGTCGGTTGCCGCAAGACGGTGCGGAACCTGTCTTCCGAGCAGGATCGAGGGGCACTGGCCTTCATAATTGCCGAGATTGGGCCGGTGCTGCTGGTAGCCGACCAAGGCTGCTAGTTCCGGCGAGAAGCGGCGCGCGACCTCGGGCGGATAGGCCAGCCACTGATTCTCGTAAGGCTTGAGCCAGCCGAGGCAGTAGCTGACGATGCAGCCGCGCCGGACGTCCAGCGAACGGTTGCCCCCGGCGCCATGCAGGGTCGAGCCCAGGAAGAGGAGCGCCGAGCCGGGCTGCATCTCGACCGGGAACTCGGATGCCGGCACCGGCTTGTCGAGCGCCGCCCGCCCGTGGCTCTCGGCCCAGACGAGAGTCGCGCCATTGTCGCGCGTATAGGGCGTGAAGGGCCACATCACGTTGACGAGATATTCGACCTCGCCGACCGCTCCGCGCCACATGTCCTGGTCGCGGTGGGGGAGCTGCGGAAGCGCACCCGGATGGACCGCAATGGCCTGGGTCAGATTGAGCTGGATCGTATCGCACCAGGGCGAGAGCATATAGCGGACGATCCCCTCCACGAGCGGGTGCCGAACCAGCGTCTCGGCGTGGCGCGACCGGGTCAGCAGACGGCCGAACCGCTTGGTCCGTGCGCCATAGAAGCCGCCTTCGCAGAAGGGGGTCGCTTCGAAGTCCGGGCCGAGGTCGCGGTCGAGCGCGGCGACGGTGTTGGGAAGCAAGTCGGGGATCACGCAATAGCCGTCGATGCTGAGCTTCTCGGCCCAGGCCTCGATCTTTGGTTGAAGGCTGGTCGGGTTCATATCGGTCGCTCCCTGGTTCAGGCCGCGTGGCGGCAGGCGAAGTCGGCCGTGCTCGCCCTGTAGAGTCCGTTGGCCGCGAGCAGGCGCGGCGTGTCCGGCGAGATGTCGATCCGGAGCGCGCCGAGCATCTTCCCGCCGTGCACGACCGGGAGGCCGAGCGGCCGGCAGGACCAGCCGAACGCCAGGATCTGCTGCAGCCATGCGAGCTCGGCGACGCCGGTATAGGTCGCGATCCCGCGTGCGAGCGCGAAGTCGGCGATCGCACTGACAAGCAGGTTTCGGGCCTCGCGCCTGCGCGAGGCCGGAAGGCGGCGATCGATGCAGAAGCGCGTGATCTCGAGGACGTCCGGGCCTCTCGGCGGCGGCGCCGCACACAGGTCGCCGAACAACGTGTCGAGAAGATGCGGCCGTGTCGTGTCGAGCAGCCGGGCCGACGCCAGATGCTCGCCTGCCGCGCCGCGGACGATCAGGTAGACGGCATGCTCGTCGTCGAACTGGTCGATCTCGAAACGGCCGTCCAGCACGGGGACGTCCCAGTCGAGAAGGTCGACGAACACCAGCTTGCGGGCCTCGAACATCGACCTCAGGATCGGGTCGCCGAGCGGCCGGCGGACATGTTCCATCACCAGAACCATCGCTTGCTCCTCCGGTTGATCCCGAGCCTATCGCCGGAAGGAGCGCTGCCCCGCGAGTCCCAGAAATGGGGGTCTGCGGGCGGCGCGCGTGCATTGGCGACGCCGAACTGGCCGGCGAGGGACCGGTGCGGCGCCCGGCAGGATGGATGGTCAGGCGAAGAGCGCGGCGGCGATCAGCGGCGCAGCACGTCGTTGAAGCTGATCGTTCCGTCAAAGAGGGCGTGGATGGTGAGCGATGTGCGCTTCCCGACTCCGTAACGCTCTCGGGCGCGCTTCAGATATTGGACGACCGTGTCCTGGCGAAGGCCGAGGATTCGGGCGATCTCCCAGTCGGTCTTGCCGCGCGCCGCCCAGATGACGCAGTCGCGCTGGCGGTCGGTCAGCCGCGGCGGTGGCGAAAGCGCCCCGCAGCGCATGCGCCAGACGCGGCGGGCAGCCTCGAAGGCGAAGGCGCCGGCGAGTTGCGCGACCGGCAGCTGCTCCTCGGCGAGCGTTGCTCCGGCGCCGGTCGCGAAGGAGCAGGACCCGTTGGCCTCGCCCGGCACGTTGGCCGGGATCGTGAATCCATTCTCCAGCCCGCGCCGCGCGGCGAGCTCGAGCACCTGGTGATCCCGGGGCGTGAGCGGGATGAGGCTTGGGAGGTGCGACCAGGCGAAGCCGACGCTTGTGACGTGGCTCGCGCGGTGGACCGGATCCGAGGCGCCGAGCTTGTGCGCGTCGAAATATTCCGTCCAGTCCGACGGGTAGTTGGCAAGCCGGATCGCAGGCTGCGCCGCAGCGCGAAGATCGACATGGTGGGTGAGCGCGAAGAACGAAAAGCCCATGTCGCGGGTCACCTCGTCGAGCAGGTAGGCGAGATCCGATTCGCTTCTGGCCTCGCCGAGGTCGCGCACGAACGCGTCTATCCGGTCGAACATGCCCGTCGCGACGAGCGGGGCGGTCCAAGCACGCGGATCCACTCGCCGCCCTTCGCTGATGTCCAGGGCCCGGCTCTCAACCCGGTTCGATGGACGACTGGAGCGGCATTCCGCAACGGCTGCTGGCTTCGTTGCTTCGAATTCAGCGAACCGTGGAGGAACGATTACCTATTTGCAACGAAATCGGGCCTTATAATCAAATTATTTCTTAAGGCGGAGGTGATTTTCTTTGTCGGTGGTTCGTTTTCACTGCGCGGTCCCCATGCCAGGCGGGGTGACGGGCGGATGCCGCGCGACCGCCTGATCGACCAGTTCGACGCGGGCGCGCGCCGCTGCCGATCAGTCGCCGAGCTCGCGATCCTCGTGGGCGATTGCGCGCGGGAGCTTGGATTCGACCATTTCGCACTGCTCCACCATGCCAGCCTCCGCCGGCCCGGCGCGGGACTTATCCGCATCGACACCTATCCCGAAGGGTGGGTGCGCGAGCTTCGCGCCCGCGGCTTCGCGCCGGACGATCCGGTCCATCTCGCCAGCGGGCGCACCAATGCGGGCTTTGCCTGGGACGAGCTTGGCACCCTCATCCAAGTCGAGGCGCGCCACCGCGCGATCCTCGCGTACAGCGCGCGCTTCGGCCTGGGACCGGGCTATACAGTGCCGGCCAATATTCCCGGCGAGCCTCCGGGATCCTGTTCCTTTGCCGTGCGCCGCGGAAGGAGCCTCCCGCGCGGCCGCCTGCTGTGCGCCGAGCAGATCGGCGCCCATGCCTTCCGCACCGCGCGGCGACTCCAGGGCTATCCGGCGGCGGGCCGGCGGCATCTCAGCCGCCGGCAGCTCCAGTGCCTCCAGCTCCTCGCCGCCGGAAAGTCCGACTGGGAGATTGGCCGGATCCTCGGTCTCAGCGTCGAGACGGTGCACGATTATGTGAAGGCCGCGCGCGCGGCCTACGACGTCGTCACCCGGACCCAGCTGGTCGTCCTCGGGCTCCGCGACGCGTGGATCAGCTTCGATGATGCAATCCCCCCGGATGGGCGGATGGGATAGCGGCCGTGCCGCTGCTTGCCTCGGTCGATGGCGACCGGGCAGGCGAGGCCGGACTGGCGAGACGCGGCGGCGTACCGGCCGCTGCTCGGCGCAGATCGCTCGCTCGTCGCGTGGGAGTGGCTGCGCCGGGACCCCGCCTATCGCGCGGTGGCTCGCGCAGGGCCCCAGTCCCCGGGCGACGGTCCCGGGCAGTGGGGTCTGCACGCTTTCGAGGTGCCCGACGCCGCCGTGCCCCATGCGAGACCTGTCTGGAGGGCCCACGTGCACCCTTGGGTGCTATCGGCCGACGCGAGGCGGCTGGACCTCCATGGCGACCGCAAGGATCGCGCCACCGGCAACGGGACGGACGTGTTCGACCTGACGCGGCTCGCTGTCGGGGCGCACGTGGTGCGCAGCGGACCAGCCGAGCGGCTGCTCCTCACCGACGGTCTCAGGACCATCCGGCTCGACATCCTCTCCGGCACGGTGACCGGTGGACCGGTTCGCCTGCATTACCGCCTTGCGGGCCTTGAAGGCGCGCTCGCGCCGCTCCTGACTCTACGCCGCCTGATTGATCTCTGCTCCGGTGGGGGCTTTGCAGCATCGCTGCATCGGCCGGAGGCCCGTGCACGGCGATGGATCGCGCTGCTGCGCGCTCATGACGCGCTTGCCGCGGGCGCAGCCCAGCGGGAGATCGCTTCGACGCTCCTCGCTCGAAGCGCACTGGAGCCCGGCTGGCGGATCTGCTCGCCCAGTCTTCGCCTCCAGGCGCAACGGCTCGTCCGCGGCGCGCGCGCGATGGCAGCCGGGGGCTGGTGGGTATTGCTCCGATGACCTGCCATTGGCCTTACCGACAACGGCGGAGAGGATCGCATGGGGCCTTGGCGGCGCCCTTCCGCCGGGTTCAGAACAGTCCTTCGGCACGAAGGCTGCGATGTCCGGTGCGCGACACGATGATGTGGTCGAGCAGCGTCAGGTCGCAGATGCGTGCGGCCAAGGCGAGATCGCGCGTGGCGCGGCCGTCCGCGCGGCTTGGCGACGGGTCGCCGGAAGGATGGTTGTGGACGAGGATGACCGCGGCGGCGCCGCATTCAAACCCGCGCTGCAGGACCGTGCGGGGATAGATGGTGCAGGAATCGACCGTGCCGCGCGCAACGAGCGCTTCGCCCACGGGTCGGTTCGCGACGTTGAGATAAAGCGCACGCATCTCCTCCTCCGCGCGGTGCGCGAGCCGCGCGCGATAATAATCGACGACCGACGCGGCTGTCGCGAGGACGGGTCCCGCGACCAGCTCATGTTCGAGCGCGTGCAGCTGGGCGCGGCGCACCGCCGCGAGGTGGCGGGCTGCCGGGGCGGAGCCGATCGCCGCAGCGACCGCATCGGGGCGGGCGGCGAGCACCCCCGGCAGCGAGCCGAAGGCGGCCGTTAGCCTCTCGGCGCGGGCCCGTGCCTTGCCGGCCGAGAAAGGCGCGAGAAGCTCCTCCAGGACCTGTCGGTCCCGAAGCGCACGCGCCGCCTGCGGTGCCGCCAGGTCCCAGCTGCCGTCAGCAGGATCATCGCGTAGGCCCAGACCGCCTGCCCGGCGGCATAGCCGAAGGCGGGGATCGTCACGTCGGCCATCCTTCCCAGGTGGACCATGACCGTCACCGTCTGAAGGGCCGCGACGCATATGGGCCAGTACCGATCAGCCTTGAGGGCGACCCCGGTTAGGAGTCCGAGCACTGCCAGGTCGACCAGGAAGACGCCGACCGCGAACCCGTTGAAATAGGCGCCGTCGATCCGGTCGGCGGCCACGGTCAGGACCGAGCCGGCGAGGATCGTGCCCATTGCCCACCGCTCTGGCCCGCCGCCATGGCGGAAGGCGTAGACGGTGCCTGCCGCGAGCAATCCGGCATAGATCAGGACGTTGACCATGCCGGGAGAGCAGATGCTCCATCCGCCCGCAGGTCAAGTCCCCCCTCAGGCTGCGACGTCCGGCGCGTCGGGCTCCACCAGGCGAAGCGACGCGCCAAGTTCAGGGCAGGGCCTGAGGTCGCCGATCGCCCGCTCGATGCCGAGATCGGTCCGGGCCTGCGCGAGGAGTGTGCGCGTCGCCGCCATCTGCCGGCGAACGCGCACCAGGGCGGCATGCGCCTCGGCTGCCGTCTCGATGGCCTCCTGACCCAAGGAGATCGGCACGCGTGCCTTGAGCCGGGCTTCCGGCAGTACGCCGTTCAGGCGCGCCGAGCTTGCGAGAAGCCGGTCGAGCCCCACCTCCATCTCGTCGAGACAGGCGGCAACGGCGCTTGCCGCTTCGATCCGTGTGCGTGGCATAAGCATCCTCCTTCCCGCCCGGCCCGGCCGGCGCAGGTCCACAGCCATTTCGAGGACGGGCTTGGCTCAGCGTCCGAACATCTCGCCGACGGCGCGCATCGCAACGACGAGACCTGTCACGGCCAGGGCCATGAAGATCGAAAGTGCTGCGATGAGCGCGGCCTTCTGCCAGACGCCGAGCCTGGTCCGCTCCCCCCCTTCATCGACGGCCCCGCCCGACGGATCGTCAAGCGCAGGAGGAGGCTCGCCATAAGGGCTGCGTTCCTCCCGAACTTCGAGCCGCCCCGCCGGCTCGAAGGAGTCGGCATCGGTGCGGGCCACGAACGAGAATGGAGCGGTGCAGTCGACCCGGGCAAGGTCTTGCGGTTGGAGTTCAGATTTCGGGGTCACCTCAGTGCCCAGGAACCGCATGTAGACGACGGCCGCCTGGGACCGGGTCCGGGTCCCGAGGATCGCGGAGGCATCTTTCAGATACTGGTCGATCGTTCCCGGCTGCAGGTCGAGCCGGGCGGCTATCTCCTTCGAGCTCAACCCGTCGGCAACGAGCCGAAGGCAGGCGATCTGCTGCCTCGTGAGGCGCCGGCAACGCTCGGACTCCATGACCCATCTATGCCGGGCAAGTCGCCAATCCTAGCGCCGGTGCGCCGCGGTGCCGACTTTGGTCCAGAATGGACCTGAACCGGCTGGACTCGAACCGCGGGCATATGAGATTGCCCGGTCCGGGGAGCACGCAATGGCTCATGTGGTCCGCAATCTCGCAGCAGCCTCGCTCCTGCAGGGCCTCTGGCTCATGCTGCCGACCGCGGCCTCGGCCGACGTCCTTGTCGTCTCGCAGAACGCGCTTCATCTCGGGCAGGACAGCCGGGCGGTGCCGAATTACATCGCGGCAAAGAACGTGTCGATGCGCGGTCTCGCACGCTGGCCGGGCAACGGGTTCCCGCAGCTCACCTTCTTCCAGGAGGTGATGTCGCAGGCCAATGAGGCGGCGATCCAGCCCGTGGGCGCCGTCGTCCGCTTTGGTCCGCTCAAGGGGAACAGCAGCTATCTGGAGCGCTACGGCAATGTCTTCGTCAACGATGCGGCCGGAAGCGCCACCATCCTCTGTCATGTCGATACGGCGCCGATGGTCGGCGCGGGCATCGCGATGCAGCGGCCGCCGGATGCGACGCTGGTCAGCGACTCCTCTCGCCTCGTTCCCCGACTCGTCTGGTTCCTGAACTTCCACGCCACCTTCGGCGCCGGCCGAGAGGGGCTGGCGCGGCGCAGGGCCGAGGTCGGCGAGGTCGGCAACATCATCGCCCGGCTGCGCGCCGCGCCGCCACAAGGTTGCCCGGCGACCAGCGACAATGCCCTCGTGCTCGGCGACTGGAACCTGCCCGCAACGGATCCGGCCTTCGCGGCCCTCTCGGCCAATGCGGGCTTCGGGCGGCTGAGCGCCGTGCCGAACGTGCGGACCAGCCTCAATGCCCAGGCGCGGCGGACAAGCGCCTATGATCATTTCGTCTTTGACGACTCGCGCCTCCAGGTCAGTCTCGCCGCGCTTCCGGCGCAGAATATCTGCGGCACCAGCATCCGCTTCGTCGCCGGGCTGATGACACCGGTCTCCCCGCGGGCCTTCCGCAGAAACTGTTCCGATCATCTCGGGATCGCCGCCGTGGTCCGGGTGAGATGAGCCGTCCATGCTGAACGACTGGTCCGACCGCGTTCCGCCACGCCCGCCGCGGCCGTTTGTCGCCAGCGGCGCGTTCTGGCTCGGCGTCCTCACGGTGTTGGTCATCCTGGGGCTTGGGATCGGTTTCGCCGGCTGGGCCCTGGGCTGAGCCGCGCATCTCGGCCGCGGCGCCGCCGCGCCTCTTGTCCCCGACCATCTCCGCTTCGCCAGCATTGGGGCTCGTTTTCGGCACGCCTGCTTTTCGAGCCTCCGCAAGCGGGCGCGGGGCTCGCATTCCTCGCCAAGGGCGCCGCGCCGCGGGTCCAAGCTGTGAGGATGTCATGGACGACGAGATCGCGCGGGCCGCCCGGGCCAAGAAGGGAAGTCCCTTTCTCTCGACCGAACAGGCGGCTTTCTATCTCGGGCTGAGCGCCCGCAAGCTCCAGAGCATGCGCGCCGCCGGCAGCGGTCCCCGCTTCCGCCGCCACAGCCGCTATGTGCGCTACCATATCGACGACCTGGATTGCTGGTCGAAGGGCGTGACGGGCGCGGACGATGCCTGAGCCCCGCGACCTGCCGCTCGTCCGGTGGGGCGAGGCGCTCCGCCGCGACCGGTGCGCGCGCCGCCGGAGACGACGACATGTGCTGACGGCAGCGGCCGGCGCCGCGGCCGTGACCGCGCTCGCAATGACCCTGATTTGGCCGCCTCGGCCCCTCCTGGTCTGGAATGCCAGCGCGAGCAGCCCAGTCGGCCTCTACGTCGTGGGCCCTCCCGACGCTGTTGTGGTCGGGGACATGGTCGTCGCCTGGCCGCCGGAGGGCGCGCGACTGCTGGGCGCCGCGCGGCGCTACCTCCCGGGCAATGTCTCGCTGGTGAAGCGCGTGGCCGCCGCGGCCGGGGACCGGGTGTGCGCCGCAGGGGAAGCGCTTTATGTCAACGGGCGGCTGGCGACGTTGCGGCAAGGTTCCGATCCTTCCGGCCGGCTGCTCCCCTGGTGGACGGGCTGCGCGACACTCACGACAGGGCAGCTGCTCCTGCTGACTCCGGACGCGCCGGAGGCTTTCGACGGGCGCTATTTCGGGATCACGCAGCGGTCCGAGGTTGTCGGACGGGCACGGCTGTTGTGGCGGGCCTGAGGCTGGCCGGTCTTGCGCTGACCCTCCTCTGGGCGCGGCCCGCGGCAGCCGATCCCGTCGATCGCTGGTCGGTCTATGTCGGCGAAGCCGCGACGCGCTTTGCCATTCCCGAGGCCTGGATCCGGCGGGTCATGCGGGCCGAGAGCGGCGGCCGTACAAGGCTCGGCGGGCGCCCGATCGTCAGCCGCGCGGGCGCGATGGGACTGATGCAGCTCATGCCAGGAACATGGCTCGAGATGCGCCGCCGGCTCGGCCTGGGCGCGGACCCCCACGATCCGCGCGACAACATCCTCGCCGGGGCCGCCTATCTGAGGGCCATGTACGACCGGTTCGGCTATCCCGGCCTGTTTGCCGCCTACAATGCCGGGCCGGCGCGCTACGCCGCGCACCTCGCCACGGGCCGGCGCCTTCCGGCCGAGACGGTCGCCTATGTGGCCGCGGTTGCCGGAGAGCCGGGTCGATTGGCCGTGGCGCGGCTGACGGCGCCCCCCACCCCGTCCTCGCCCGGGCTGTTCGCGCTGCCAGCGTCAGCCGCCTCGTCGCGTGAGGTGGCACGGGAAGATCGGGCGGAACGGGTCGAGGGGCCTGAACCCGTTCGCAGGGATGACGGTCTATTCGTTCCGCTTCGCGGGGCGAGCGACGACTGAAGGCGGGAGCGGCGACGGCCGGCAGGCCTGGATTAGCCGGCTCCGCCTGATCCCTGCGGGGTGGATCGCTCTTCCGCTCGCGGCTCGTCGCCTTGCTGTGCGCCGCCTTCCGGCGATCGGCGCCGATTTTCGTGCCGCTGCTGGTAGCGCTCGTGGGCGCGCTGCCACATCTGCATGGCGAGCGCGTCGTCACGACGAACCTCCAATGTGCGATAGATTTCGGCCAGCGCCTGGTCCGCCGGGCCGATACGCCACGGCGCACTGGACGCGAGCGCGCGCCAGAAGTCCTCGAACGGAGCCCGGGACCCGGGCCGGTACGCCCAGAGATAGGCGAGGGCGAAGCGCACGGCGAAGGTTCGGCGCGCCTGCCCGTAACGCAGGTCCTGCAGTGCCTCCTCGAGCGCCAGCAGGGCCTTGTCACGTAGCTGTTCCGGCCCGATTCCCATCGCGGTGCGCTATGGAACAGATAGCGAACATGGCGCAAGCGGCTCTAGCTTGGGGCCGGCTCCCTCCGGCGAAACCAGGGGTCCGTTGTCCGCTCGATCCCGATGAGCTCGTCAGGGAAGCATCGCGTCTGAAACGCCTCCACGTCCTCGATCGTCCCGTGCAGCCAGCGGTCCCATTCATCGTCGTGGAGAAGCACCGGCATCCTGTTGTGGACCGGCCGGACCACCTCGTTGCAGTCGGTCATCAGCCCCGAATAAACGGGTCCCCATTCGTCGCTGGCCTTCCACATGCCCGCCCAGGCGAAGAGAGGCCGGTGCTTCACGCTGAACCAGGTGCGGGTCATCCGTCCTTTCTCGCCCTCGGCCTCGCAGAAGCCGGTGATTGGGATCAGGCAGCGATGCTCCGGCCGCGGTGCGATGAAGCGCCACATGAAGCTGGAGAGGTCCGCGATGTTGTTGACCGGCTTCGGCTTGATCGGAAGGCCGGTCTTCTTGCTCTTCTGAGGCAGTGGAAAGCCCCAGGTCATCGACTCCAAGACGCGCGCACCGTCCACCTCGCGCACGACCATGCCGGGACCGCCAGGATAGACGTCGCCGGGGCCGGCATTGAAGTTGAGCGGAACGGTCGCCTTGAAGAGCGCGGCGATCTCTGCCGGCGCGGTCCTGGTTCGGTAGAGGTTGCACATAGTCGTTCGATAACACGGCGCCTGGGGCGCGAGCGACCCGTCGCGCACGCGCGACCCCGGGGCGACACCCGCCCCTGCGTCAGTTATCATGCCAGGAGAGAATCGGAACCCCGCCGACGGTGCGTACTAGGGAGGGAGCAGGCGGGACCGGGCGGCATCCTGCTGCCAGGTGCATCGAGGGAGCAAACTTGCCCCCCAAAGCAGAAGCTTACTCGAAGGGCGGCGCTCAAGCGCCGCCC
>JAEWCW010000087.1 GCA_023390415.1 Pseudomonadota bacterium
GAAAGCCGCACCGTCCTCGGCCGGACCACCGAGGAGCAGATGCAGATCGGCATCTACTGGGGCTATGTCGCGATGATGGAGGGGCTGATCGAGCGGATGAAGGCGGAGATCGGCCGGCCGGTCACCGTGGTCGCGACCGGCGGGCTGGCAATCCTCTTCGACGAGCACAGCGCGATCTTCGACTCGATCGAGCCCGATCTCACCATCCAGGGCCTCGCCATGCTCCACAAGCGGAGCCAAAGCGGGTCCTAAGCGTCATGCCAGCGAAGGCTGGCATCTCGGGACAAGATGGCTCAAGCGCGACTGGAGCGCTCCACAGGCGGCGGCGCGAAACCTCGCTGAGGCCCAGCCTCCGCTGGGGCGACGGAAACGGACGAAAGCTAAGGATCGACATGAAACCCGGCGAAGAACTGCTTTTCCTGGCCCTCGGCGGCTCGGGCGAGATCGGCATGAACGTCAATCTCTACGGATGCCGCGGCAAGTGGGTGATGGTCGATCTGGGGATGACTTTTGCCGATCCGGCCTATCCGGGCGTCGAGCTGGTGCTTCCCGATCTCAGCTTCATCGAGGAGCGCCGCGAGGACCTGCTCGGGATCGTTCTGACCCACGGTCATGAGGACCATATCGGCGCCATCCCCTATCTCGCCGCCGATCTTGGGGTGCCGCTCTATGCGACGCCCTTCACCGCCGGGCTGATCGCCGGAAAGCTCGAGGAGGAGGGGCTGCTCGACCAGGTCGAGGTCAAGGTGATCGAGATGGAGGGCAGCTTCCAGCTCGGGCCGTTCGGCTTCCGCTATGTCCCGCTCGCCCACTCGATCCCCGAGGGCAATGCGCTGCTCATCGAGACCCCCTTCGGCAACGTCTTCCACACCGGCGACTGGAAGCTCGACGATGCCCCGCAGCTCGGGGATCCGTCGACCGAGGCGGAACTCCGCGCGATCGGGGATCAGGGCGTGCTCGCCTTGGTCTGCGATTCGACCAACGTCTTCCAGGAATCGGCGTCCGGATCGGAAGCCGAGGTCCGCGCCGGGCTCGACCAGGTCATCGCCGAGGCGGAAGGACGGGTGCTCGTCACCACCTTCGCGTCCAATGCGGCACGGTTGCGGACTTTGGGCCATGTCGCCGCTGACACGGGGCGCCAGGTCTGTGTCGCCGGCCGCTCATTGGACCGAATCCTGCGAGTCTCGAAGAGCGTCGGCTATCTGACCGATTTCCCGGAGCCGATCGATTTCGACCGGGCTATGGAGCTACCGCGGCGGGACGTGATGATCATCGCCACCGGCGGCCAGGGCGAGAGCCGCGCCGCGCTGGCGCGCATCGCCTTCGATCAACACAAGCTGAAGCTCACGAAGGACGATCTCGTGGTCTTCTCGTCCAAGCAGATTCCGGGCAACGAGATCGCGATCGGCCGAATCCAGAATGCGCTCGCCGAAAAGGGCATCGCGATGATCACCGATCGCCAGGCGCCGGTCCACGTCTCGGGCCATCCCGGCCGCCCCGAGCTGGCTGCCATGTACGATTGGATCCGGCCCGAGATCATCGTGCCAGTCCACGGCGAGATGCGCCACATGATGGAGCATGCCCGCTTCGCCCGAAGCCGCGGCGTCCCCCACGGGATCGTCCAGACCAATGGCGATCTCGTCCGCCTCGCGCCGGGCGGGCCGGAGAAGATCGGCGAGGAGCTGGTCGGGCGGCTGATCCTGGACGGCGACGTTATCCTGCCGGCGGACGGATCGACGATGAACGAGCGGCGCAAGCTCGCCGCCAACGGCCAGATCTCGGTGGCGATCGCGGTCGACCGTGCCGGCGCGCTCAAGGGCGAGCCCGAGATCGCGGTCGAGGGCGTTCCGGTCGAGGAAGATCGCGACGCCTTCGTCGGCGAAGCCTGCGAGGCGGCCGCCGCCGCCGTTCGCAAGCATTCGGGCGGCGACGACAAATTGAAGGAGGCGGTGCGCCTTGCCGTCCGCCGCTGCGCGACCGACTGGACCGGCAAGAAGCCGGTCGTCGACGTGCTGATCGTCAGGCTCTGACCGGCATGCATCCGATCTCCGCAATCGCCGTCTACGTCCTCTTCTGGACGATGAGCCTGTTCGTCGTGCTCCCGATCGGGGTGCGCACCGACGAGGAGGCCGGGGTGGAGCGCCAGGCCGGTCATGCCGAAAGCTCGCCGCACAATTTCCGTTTCGGGATCGCGGCGCTGCGCGCAACCATCCTCGGCTCGATCCTGTTCGCGGCCTTCTACGCCAACTGGGTCTTCGGCTGGGTCACTGCCGACAGCCTCAACTGGATCCAGATTCCACGTTAGGTCCGCAGCCGCTCGATTGCCTGGGCGAGCGCGACGTAGAGCTTGCCCATGTCCGAGGAGAGCAGGGTGATGCTCAAAGTCGATCCGTCGCGATCGGCGAGCACGCGCCGGAGCACCGCCTCGAAATCGTGGATGTAGCGGTTCACCTGCTCGCGGAATTCCGGCTCGTTCTCGTAATGGCGCAGGATCTCGCGCGCTTCGCCGCTGTCGAGCAGGCGCACCGCGCGGCGCGTGAACACGCCGCGATCGCCCTTGAGATAGGCGGCCCACGCGGTGTCGGTGACCTCGTTGGAGAGGATCTTGGTGACGTCGATCGCGGTGGAGTTCAGCGATTCGATCAGCAATGCCACACGCCGCGCCAGGCTTTCCGCATCCTGCTCCTCGCGGGCGGCGCGTTCGTCCTCGATCCGTCCCTCGATCGCGGCGGCGGTCTCGCCGATCGTGATCAGCTGGCGTGTGAGCCGTTCGGAGGCACGGCGCGCGGCGGCGATCGCGCTCTCCGACATCAAGGTGATCTCGCTCAATTTCTCCTGGACGGGCTCGGTCACCGCGTCGCTGATCGCATCGCGGCTCGCCTCGGCGAGCAGTGCGACGCTCTCCGGGATCGACGCTGCAATGGCGTCGCGGGCATGGGCCGCGGCCTGGTGCGCGGCCTCGCGAACGCGGACGAGGGCGTCGATCAGCTCGGGCCCGGCCTCCGTGGCGAGCCGCTTCGCCTCCACATCGGCCTCGGTCGCCGCGGCAGCGAGCGCGCGCAGCCGCTGCTCGGCCTCGCCGACCTCCTCGACGATCGCCGAGAGCAGCCCGCCAATCTCCGCCTGCTGGCGCTTCATCGATTCCTCGCTCTCGGCCAGGCTCGCCGCGGCGGCGGCAGAGGCGGCGCGCATCGTCTCGACCTCCGGGAGGATCGCGCGCGCAGCGGCGCCGGCCTCGTCGGCCGCCTCGCGGGTGCTTCCCGCCTGGCGCTCGACCGCAGACAAGGCTTCCGGAATCTCAACCTGCAGCTGCGCCGAAAGCGCGTGGAGGGCGCCGCCGATCTCGCGGGCGCGTTCGCCCAGCGCGCCGGCCTGGGCCTGGCCGTCGCCGACCTCCTCCTGCAACGCGTGGACCGAGGCGCGGACCTCGTCCATCGCAGCTGAGAGCCTTTGATTGGCTTCGGTGCCGCTGCTGTCGAGGGACGCGAAGCGGGCCTCGAGCTCGGCGAGCTCGCCGGCGAGGCCGGTGACGAGGCGCGTGCTGGCCTCTTCTTGCGCAGCGAGCGTCGTGCCCAGGGCGGCCATGCGCTGAGCCACCTCGTCGAGCCGCGCGGAGAGGTTGCGGCTTGCCTCGGCGCCCGCCTCGGCGAAGGCGGCGCGGCTCTGCTCGATCGCCGCGATCATTCCCGTGCCCTGGGTTTCGAGCCCGGCACGCGTCGCCTCGACGGCCTCCGAGGCGCGGGCGAGGGCGGCGTCTACCGTCGCCTCGAGGGCGCCGGCGGCATCGCCGATCCGCCCCTGGGCGGCGCCGGCGCTGCTCTCGATCCGGGCGACATGCGCGCCC
>JAEWCW010000125.1 GCA_023390415.1 Pseudomonadota bacterium
GAAAGCCAGCAGGCCGGCAACCGCCCGGTCACGCTCACCTATCTCACCCCAGGCCTCGGCTGGCAGAGCGACTATGTCGCCTTGTTCGACGAGGCGGCGGGGCGGATGGACGTCCAGGGCTGGATCACGCTTACCAACAATAGCGGCACGCCCTACACCAATGCCAACGTCCTGCTCGTCGCCGGCGCTGTCGGTCAGGGCCAGCCGGCCCGCTATCGCCGCCCCGACGGCCCGCTGCGCGATCCCGGCACCGAGACTGCCGCGCGCGAGCGGCTCGGCGATTTCTATCTCTATCCGCTGCCCGAACGGACGACGATCGCGCACCGCCAGATCAAGCAGGTCAGCTTTCTCGACGTCCGCTCGACCCCTGCCTCCCGCGCCTACGAATATCGCAATCCCTGGCTCGGCACGCAGGACGAGGCGCAGAGCGCGATGAGCGTCCTGCGCTTCTCGTCGAGCCGAGAGCAGGGCCTCGGCGACGCGCTGCCCGCCGGCACCGTCCGCGTCTATCAGCGCGACGCCCGCGGCAATCCACAATTCGTCGGCGAGGCGCCGATCGGCCACACGCCGATGGGGTCGGAGCTCGGCCTGACCACCGGACAGGCCTTCGATGTGAAGGTCCAGCCCGTGGTCGAGCGGCGCGAGCGCCTGGCCTCGTCCCGCTGGCGGACCAGCATGCGCTATCGCCTGACCAATGCCAGCCCCGCGCCGGTTACCGTCATCCTCACCCAGGACGGACTGTGGGGCGACACCAGGATCGTCAGCGAGAGCCAGGCGAGCGCGCGCCGCTCGGCCGACGAGGCGGTGTGGCGGGTCAACGTCCCCGCCAATGGCGAGGCCACCGTCACCGCGACCTTCGACACACGCTACTGAGGGCGCCCGGAATGAGGCGGGCGCCGATCTTGCTTCTGGCCGCACTCGCCGCGCTCGGCGCGGTGGGACCGGCTGCGGCACAGCAGGTCGTGATCTCCCCGCGCGCCGATTCAGTGGATGTCACCGTCTATCGCGATCCGCGCCGGGACGCGTCGGTGGCGATGCGGCGGGACTGGCTGAACGGCTATGCGTTAGTCAGCGAGACGCGGCGGATCACCCTTCCGGCGGGCGAATCGGAGATCCGCTTCGAAGGCGTCGCCGCGGGCATGGTGCCGCAATCCGCGATCGTTTCCGGCTTCCCGCAGGACATCGTCGAGCGGAACCGCGACGCGCTCCTGCTCTCGCCCGCGACATTGATCGATCGCTCGCTCGGCCGAAGGGTCCATCTTCGCCGCACCAACATCGCCACCGGCCGGGTGCGCGAGATGGATGCGGTGGTTCGCACGGGCGCGGACGGCGCCGTCGTGCTCGAGACCGGCGACGGCTTCGAGGCCTTGCGCTGCGCCGGGCTGCCCGAGACCGTCACCTACGATCGCGTGCCGCCCGGCCTTTCGGCTCGGCCGACACTTTCGGTCCGCGCCCGCGCCACGCGCCGGACGACGGCGACCGTCACCGTCTCCTACATCGCCACCGGCTTCGACTGGCAGGCCAATTATATCGCCAACCTCTCGGGCGACGGCAGCCGGGTCGAATTGTTCGCCTGGCTGACACTGGCGAGCACCGACGAGACCAGCTTCCCCAATGCCGACACCCAGGCGGTCGCCGGGAATATCAACCGCAATCCCGTCCCCCGCCAGCAGCTGGAGGGCCCGCCGCTCCGGCTGCGCTGCTGGCCGCATTCGACGACCAGCGACATTCCCCTGGAGCAGTTCGAACAGCAACCGCCGGAGGCGACCATGGCCGGCTTTACCGGGGGCGAGGAGCTCCTGGTGAGCGGCAGCAGGGTCGCCATGCCGCCGCCGGCCATGATGGCCTCGCCGGTCGCCGTGATGACGGCGCAGGAGGAGGTTCTGGGCGACGTCAAGCTCTACCGGATACCGGAACCGGTCACGATCGCGGCGAACAGCCAGAAGCAGGTGGCTCTGCTCCAGCGCCCGGACGTCCAGGTCGCGCTCGTGCACCGGATCCGGTTCTACGCTTGGCAGGACATGACCGAGCCCACCGCTGCCCAGCGAATGCTGGTCACCCGCAATCGCACCGAGGAGGGCCTCGGGCTTCCGCTCCCCGCAGGCGAGATGCTGCTGTTCGCGGAAGGCAGCGAACGCCCAATCCTGATCGGCAGCGGAATGGTCGCCGACCGCGCGGTCGGCGAGGATGTTGAGATTCCGCTCGGTCCCGCGCCCGGCATGACCGCACGGCTGGCGCGGCCGAGCCAGGCGGGTGGCGAGCATGTGGTGACCGTGACCAACGACGCCCCGCAGCCGGTCCGGTTCGAGGCGGAGCTGGACGGCTTCGGCGAGATCGAATCGGAGACCCGCACCGACCGCCGCGACGGGCGCCCGCTGTGGGCGGTCACCGTGCCCGCAAACGGCACGGCGACGCTGCGCTTCCGCCGTCGCTGACCGGCAATCGGTCCATTTCGACGCTACCTTTGCGACCGCTGGGGCCGGCCATTAGCTTCCGGGTACGGCGTGGCCTGCGAGTCGCTGCGCGCCGAATGGGGAGTGCGCACATGCCTGAGAACATGCCCGTAGGCACCGCTTCGACCAGCTGGGTCGACAATGGCGGCCAGGTCCACATCCGGGTCTATTCGACCGACGGCTACACCATCACCGAGAGATGCTGGGACGGCAGCGGCTGGTACGAGGGGTCGCTCGGCTCGATCGGCGCGCAGGGCGGGCAGGTCTCGGCCACCTCCTGGTACGAGGGCGGCACCTCCTACATCCGCGTCTACTGCAACTTCGAGGACGGCACGATCGAATGGTGCTGGGACGGCAACGGCTGGTACAAAGGCGCCTATACCGTCTGAGCGGTTACGCCTGCTCGCGAACCGGCCGGGGGCGGTGATTCTCGTCGAGGGCGACGAAGGTGAAAACGCCTTCGGTCACCTTGACGTCTTCCAGGCCCATGCGCCGCGTTGCGATCACCTCGATCCGGATCGCGATCGAGGTACGGCCGATGCGCTCGACATGGGCGTAGACCGAGATGAGGTCGTGGAGCAGGATCGGCGCGATGAACTCCATCTTGTCGATCGCCACGGTGGCGACAGCGCCGCCGGCCGTGCGCGAGGCGACGATGCCCGCTGCAATGTCCATCTGGCTGAGCACCCAGCCGCCGAAGATATGGCCGTTGGCATTGATGTCGCCCGGCCGGGGCACCACCCGGAGGATCGGTTCTGAGCCGCGATCGTCTGCAGTCACTGGTCTTTTTCTCCATCGCCGCTTCGGCGGCCTTGCGCGCCCTCATCCATGCCGCTTCGATTGGAGAGGAAGACGAGGCCCATCAGGGCGGTTCCGAGCAGCACGCTGAGCCCGACCCCGGCCATTGTCGCAATGATCGCGTGGATCGGCATCGGCCGGTCCGTTACCCAGAGATAGACGAGCGCCAGCGCAGCAGCGATCGCGGACGCAAGCGCCATCCATTTCATCATCGCCTTGTAGCGCTCCCAGGCGGTCGCGCTGGCTTGATAATCCGTCGCGCTGCTGCGGGACGGCACGGGATCGTGGTGCGGCATGGCGCCCATGTGGCCCGCGCGCGCCCGCGCATCAAGTGCGGGCGCCCGCAATGCGCGGCCCGGCTTTGCAATCGCGCCCGGGCCATGTGATCATCGCGGCCGAGTCGGGGGCGAACAGGGAGCGCCGCGATGTACATCGGATCGATCCTCACCGTGAAAGGGCGCGACGTCGTCACCGTCGAGGCGTCGGCGCCGGTCAAGGAGGCGGTGCGTCTGCTCGCCGAGCGCCGGATCGGCGCGGTCCCAGTCATGCAGCAGGGCAAGGTCGCCGGGATCATGTCCGAGCGCGACGTCGTCTATTGCCTGAAGTCGGACGGCGCGGCCGTTCTCGATTATCCGGTCGAGCGGGTGATGACCTCGCCGATCTTCACCGCGGCGCCCGACATGTCGATCCTCGCCGGACTGGCGCTGATGACCGAGCGCCGAATCCGCCACCTCCCCGTCGTCGAGGGCGGCGCCCTGGTCGGGATCGTCTCGATCGGCGACCTCGTCAAATACCGGATGGATCGGGTCGAGGAGGAAGCGGCGGCGCTGCGCGACTATATACAGAGTGCCTGAGCCGCTCGGGCAGAAGCTCCATCAGGTCGGCAAGCGCCTGGCGGGCGAAGGTGGCGACGAGCGCGGCATAGAGCGTCGCGCCGAATCCGGCGAGCAGGAAGAGCCGCGGCGCCGACGTCATCGTCGGAAGCAGCGAATCGAGTCCGATCACCGCGAGCGCCATCGCCGCCGACGCGCTCAGGCCCGGCGCGACCGCCCCCGGCAGCGACCGGCGCTTCAGCCCGATCGCCGGCATCGATGCGAAGGCGGTGACCGCCGCGAGGATGGCCATCCCCGCCGTCCAGCCCCAGGCGAGGCCGGGGACGCCCCAGTTGAGCCCGATCGTCACGCAGACCGGGACGATCGCCGCCCCCGCCATCGCGATTCGAAGCGCGATCCGGGGCTTGCCGATCGCATTGGTCGCCGGCTGGAACAGGATCTGCAGGGTCATCAGGGTCATGCCCATCGCCAGGATCGGCAGGATCGGCACAGTCTCCGCCCACTTGTCGCCGAGCACGGTGCGGACGAAGGGCTCCGCGGTCGCGGCCAGGCCGAAATAGAAAGGGAGGGCGACCAGCATGATCATCCGGACCTTCCGAAGGAACACGGCACCGAGCGCGCCCGGCCGGTCCTGCATCCGCGAATAAGCGGCGAAGGCAACCTCATTGAGCGTCGGAACGAACTTCGCCGCCAGGATCTGCGCGAGGAACAAGGCGGTCGTGTAGAGTCCGAGCTCGTGGGGCCCGAGCATCCGCGCGCCGATGAAGATGTCGGCCTGGCTCTGCACGAACCAGAAGCTCTGCACCCCGATCATAGCGAATCCGTAGGCGACGAGGGGGCCGGCGCCGGCGAATCGGAAGCTCGGCCGGATGAGCCCGCCGCCGGCGATGGTCATCCCGAGCGCGCGGGTCCACCAATGCGCCATCGCGGCCGCCACCAGGGTCCAGACGCCCCAGCCGGCGAACGCGCAGGCGAGCGCGGTCGCCGCTCCGACGGCCGCCCCGATCAAATTGACGATCGCCTCGCTTCGGAAGTTCATCGTCCGCCCGAGCAGCGCCGAAGGCACGGCGATGAACGGGGTCGAGAGATAGAGGATCGCCTGCACGCGCAGGAGATCCGCCACTTCCGGCTGCCGGTAATAAGAGGCTGCGAGCGGTGCGGCCGCGACCTGGATTGCGGCGAGCGCGCCGTTGGTCAGGAGCAGCAGCCCGAACGCCTGGCGAATCTCGGCCTCGCCGATTCGCTCGCGCTGGACGAGCGCCGACGCGAATCCGTAGCCGTTGAAGAGGGTGAGCAGAATCAGCACCACCTGGCTCATCGCGAACAGGCCGTAATCGGCGGGCTCGAGCAGCCGGATGACAAGGAAGGTGGAGGCCCAGGTGACGATCTGGGCGGCGAGCTGGCTACCGGTCCGCCAGATCACGGCGCCGCGCACGCGGGCGCCGAGGCCGTCTTGCGCCCCGCCCCCCAAGCCGTTGCCGGCATTGACCTTTTCGGCCGCTTCCTCGTCGATCGTCCCGTGCACGAGAAGGGCTTAGCGCAAAGGGGTTAAGCGGCGCTTAGGGACGGAAATCCGGCAGTCCCGCGAAATTTTCGTGACAAGGCTATTGACGAATCGGCGCGGCTCGACGAAATGGCGCTCACCCCGACGGGACGGGCCGCTCCGGCAGCGCAACCCACGGGAAAGCTTCGAAAATTCTTTGAAGCGACCCTTGAACGGAGGCTCCGGCCTCCTATCTGGGGTGAACCGGGAGCGCGTCTCCCGGGCCTCTTTGAAAATCGAGAAACGAGGGCCCATCGGGCGGCGTAGCCGCTTGGACGGGTTCCGGGCCGGGATTTCCGAAAGGAAGCATTCGGCCCGGGCGAATTGCGCGGCGCTTGCCGGCATGGATCGGCGGACCTTCGGGTCCGGCGGGACGGCCGCGGGCGATCGAAGCAGCGTGGACCACGGTCCGCCGCCTGCTTCGAACTTTCCGCGGAAATTCGCGAAAAAAGCCATTGACGGGGCGGAAACGCTCCCATATATGGCCCCTCACCGACGGGGCACGGCGTTCTGCCCGC
>JAEWCW010000206.1 GCA_023390415.1 Pseudomonadota bacterium
CCGCAGCTGCGCACCCTCACCGCCCTCGACGCCGCGCCAGTCAGCGACCAGCAGATCACGGCCCTTCGCAGCGCCGCCGCAGCCCGGCCGGGCGACATCCCCGCCGAGGTCGCGCTGATCGCCGCGCTGATGCGCCGCGGCGAGAGCGGCGAGGCGCTGCAGCGCGCGTTGAGGATCCAGGCGGCCCATCCCGGCGCGCCGGATTCCCACCTGCTGGCCGGTGACGTCCGCGGAATGACCGGCGATTTTGCCGGCGCCGCCGCCGACTATCGCCGCGCCGCGAACATTGCCTTTACCGAGCCTGTCGCGGTGCGCCTGATCGAGGCGCTTCGCCGGGCTGGCCGCGACGATTCGGCAACCGACGTCCTCAACCTCTTCCTCGAGCAGAATCCGCGCAACGTCGCGGCGCTCCTCCTCGCCGGAAGCCGCCACATGGAAGCCGCGGACTGGGAGGCGGCGATCGATGTCTACGAGACCCTGCGCGCCCGGCTCGGCGACAATGACGCGACTCTGCTCAACAACCTCGCCGCCGCCTATGCCGAGACAGGCGAGCTGGAGGCGGCGGCGCCGCTCGCACGCCGCGCCTGGGCGCTCGACCGCGACAATCCGGCCACTGCGGACACCCTCGGCTGGATCCTGTTCCGAAGCGGCCGCCGCGCCGAGGGGCTGGCCCTGCTCCAGCGGGCCCGTGAGCCTAGCGCAGCCTCGGCGAATCCAGGTTCAGCTCCGCAGCCGGGATCACGGTGACCGTCCGCCCCTCCTGCCGCAGCCGGTCGGCGAACAGGCGGGCGTCGCCGACGATCACCATCACGCTGCCCTCCGGCCTGAGAAGCTCGGTGGCGGCCGACTGGACGTCGCCGGCGCCGACGCCGAGCACGGCGCGCTCGTAGCGACCGATCTCCTCGGGCCCGACCCCGCTCATCACATAGGATGCGATGAGGTCGGCGAGGCCGTCATTGGTCTCGGCGTTGCGCCCGAAGCGGCCCAGCAGGACGGCGCGGCGGACGTCGAGCTCGGCGGCCGGAACCGGCTCCGCGCCGAGCCGCCGCATCTCGGCGAGGATCAGCGCGAGCACCTCCGGAGCGGTCTCGTTGCGGGTCTGGGTGGTGGCGATGAACGAGCCGCCGCGCCGCCGCGCGCTGACGCCGCTGCTCGCGCCATAGGCATAGCCGCGTCGGATCCGGATCTCCTGGTTGAGCCGGGAGCTGTAGCCGCCGCCGAGCACCGCATTGGCGACGAGGGTGCGGTAATAAGCGGGATCGGCCCGGGGGATCAGGCCGCGCGCCACGGCGACGGCAGCCTGGCCGCTCTGCGGCATGTCGACGACGATCACCTCGTTCGCCTGCGGCCGCGCATTGATCGGCTCCAGCGAGGTCGCGCGGACGTCCGCATTGCGCCAGCTCCCGAAATGCCGCTCGGCGAGCGCACGCGCCGCGGCGGGATCGATGTCGCCGGTGAGGATCAGGGTCGCGTTCTCCGGCCGCCAGGAGTCGCGATAGGCGGCGAGCAGGTCCTCGCGCGTGATCGCGCGGAGCGTCGCCTCGGTCCCGCCTGGGGGATTGCCGTAGGAGCCCTCGCGGTAGAGCGCGCGCGCAGCCACGAACCGCGAAAGTGCACCGGGATTGCTCATCGTGACGGTGAAGGCGTCGATCGCCTGGGTGCGCTGGCGCTCGACCTCCTCCTCGGCGAAGCGCGGATTGCGGGCGACGTCGGCGACCAGCGCCAGCGCCCGCTCGATGTCGGTGGAGTGCACGGTCATGCCGACCGATGCGCCATCCCAGTCGGCCCCGGCGCCGAGCGAGGAGCCGAGCGCCTCTGCGGCGCGATCGAGCTCGCCCGCCGAGCGCGTCGCCGTTCCCTCGGTCATCACTGCCGATGCCAGGGAGGCGCGGCCTGCGCGGTTCGACGGATCGCTCGCCGACCCGCGGTTCACCACCAGGGATGCAGCGACGATGGGCACGTCGCTGCGCGTCACGCTGATCACGGTGAGGCCGTTGGCGAGGCGCTGGGTCACCGGTTCGGGCATCCGGGAGACGATCGCAGGCCCCGGAACCGGGGGCGCGACCCGCTCGCCCTCTGGCGCGAGGCTGACGTTGCGGATCCCAGCGGGCGCCTGGAGCTGCCGGGTCTCGACCGTCGGCGCGAGCGCGATCCGGTCACCCGCGCCGGGCGCCGGGCGCATCTCCTCGGGCAGATAATGGACGGCGGCGCTGCGATCGTCGCGGAGCCAGCGGCTGGCGACGCGCTGGATGTCGGCGGGGGTCACTGCGGCGATCCGTGCCAGACGGCGCTCGGCAGCCGCGGCGTCGCCGTGGATCATCACCGCATTGGCGATCGCCCCGGCGCGGCCCTCGGCCGTCTCGCGCTCGCGAAGCGCGTTGGTCAAAAGCTCGTTCTTCGCTTCCTCGAGCTCGGCCGCAGTCACCGGCGCGTCGCGCAGCCGCGCCACCTCTGCACGCAAGGCGGCGAGGCCAGCGTCGGAGGATTGGCCCTCGGTCATGATCGCATAGACGACGAGATTGCCCTGCTGCGTCCGGAGGTCCGGGAATGACGAAGCAGCGCTGGCGATGCGCTGCTCGTAGACCAGGGCGCGGTGCAGCCGCGAGCTTTCGCCGGTCGAGAGGATCCCGTCCAGCACCTCGAGCGCCGCGGAATCCGCGTCGCTTGCCGGGGGGATCGGATAGGAGATGAGGATCGCGGGGAGCGGCGTGTTCGCCTCATAGACTCGGCGCACCACCGCCTCGGTGCGCGCCGGCTCTTCCGCTGTCACCCGCGGAATCTCGCGGGCCGGCCGCTGGATCGGCGCGAAATAGCGGTCGATCCAGGAATCGAGCTGTGCTGGATCGAAATTGCCGGACACGACGAGTACGGCATTGTCGGGACGATAATACGTAGCGTGGAAGGCTCGCACGTCCTCGATCGTCGCGGCATCCAGATCGGCGATGGTGCCGATCACCGGCCGGGCATAGGGATGCACCGAATAGGAAATCGCCGGATAATAGACGCTGAGCAGCCGGCCGTAGGGCCGCGCCTCGACGCCCGAGCGATATTCCTCCTTCACCACGTCGCGCTCGGAGGCGAAATATTCGGGCTCGATCACCAGCGAGCTCATCCGCTCGGCCTCGGCCCAGAGCAGCCGCTCGAGATGGTTGGCGGGGACGACCTCGTGATAGGCGGTCACGTCCTCGCTGGTGAAGGCATTGTTCTCGCCGCCCACATCCTCGGTCAGCCGGTCCAACGTCTCCGGCGGCATGTTGCGAGTCGCCTTGAACATCAGATGCTCGAACAGGTGCGCGAAGCCGGAGCGGCCGCGCGGATCGTCGCGCCCGCCGACTCCGTACCAGACCTGGATCGCGACGTTGGCGCTCGACGAGTCGGGCAGCGCGTAAACCCTGAGGCCGTTGGCGAGGGTTCGGCTGGTGTAGCGGAGCGGAGCGACCGCCGGTGCGGGCGCCGAGGCGGAGGCGGACTCGACCGGCTGCGGCGGCGCGGTCGTGCAGGCGGCGGTGGCGAGGAGGGCGGCAAGGCCTGCCGCGAGAGGAATGCGTCGAATGTGCATGATCGTGCCCCTGCTGGTCGGCTGCAGCGTCGCCGAGCCGCTGACGGCGGTCAAGCGGCGAGCGCCCCGGGCCGCGCCGGATTTGTCTGGCGCGGTGCGCCCTGCCCCGCTAAGACAAGGGCGGGAAAAGGGCATTATTTTGGGGGCTTAACATGCGGTTGGGGATATTCTCGCGCATCGTCGCGGCGATGCTGTTCGTCTCTTTGGGCACGGCTGGCGCGGCCCAGCTTGGCGGAATCGGCGGGCTCGGCGACAAGCTGAAGCGGCGCGCGCCGACTTCGCTCCTCCAGGGCCGGGCGCCGATCACGACCAGCCTTCCGGATGCGCGCTGGGGCGATTCAACCAAGGATGGCTTTACCCCGCGCGAGGCCGAGCGCTCGCTGATGACCCTGCAGCGCACGCCGAACGGCGGCTTTGTGCTCCAGCCCGGCTATTATACGCTCCAGGTCCAGTCCTACTGCCTCCACGCCGGGACCCACGGCCCGGGCGGCGGCGACGGCTATCTCTATGCGCCGCCCAAGGGCTCGGCCGAGGATGCGGTGATGACGGTGGTCCGCAATTCGGTGAACCGCCCCGAAATTCCGCAGCGCGACATCCAGCAATTGCTCTGGGCGATCGTCGCGCGCGCCAAGTTCGAGGATCTTTCGACCGAGCTGAAGTCCGTCGCCTCGCGGCTTCTGACCCCGCGCCAGCTCGCCAGCCTGAACCGGAGCGCGCTCGACGTGCTCCAGGGCAATGCGCTGACCGACGCCCTCGGCGGCGTTCCCGAGCCGCTTCGCCAGATCGCCCAGGCCGAGGCTCAGCTTCGCCAGATGCTGACCACGCCCGGCGCCACCTTCGCGGAGATGGAGCGGGTCGCGGTGCTCAGCGGAAACGCGCCGCTCGGCGCCGGCAGCCAGGGCGTGCCCTCGGGCCGCTGGAGCCTTCACCCGGACGGCTATTACGTCCGCTACATCCCGTCGGGCTACAGCTCGACCCGGGTCGAGATCTGGGTGCCGCAGGGCGCGCCCGCGGTCGGCAAGGAGTTCGATCCGGCGACGCATATCGCCGTGCCCGGCAACACCGCCCGCCAGCGCCTGATCCAGTCGGGACGTCCGCAGACCGGGCATTGAGCCAATCCGTCATGCCAGCGAAGGCTGGCATCTCGGCGAGATTAGAGACCGGCGTCCGTGCAGCGCTCCACCGGGAGCCTTGCACAGGCGCCGGTTTCTTCTTGTCCTGAGACCCCGGCCTTCGCCGGGGTGACAGCCTTGCTCTACCCCGCCAGCGCCTCGACCTTCTCCGCGAGCTCCAGCCAGCGCTCCTCGGCGGCGTCGCGCTCGGCGCGCGCCTTGGCGATCGCCTCGCTGAGCGCTGCGAACCGGGCCGGGTCCTTCACGTAGAGATCCGGATCGGCGAGCGCGGCTTCGTCGCGCGCGATCTCGGCGTCGATCTCGTCGATTCGCGCCGGCAGCAGATCATAGTCGCGCTGGTCCTTGTAGGTCAGCTTCCTGCCCCCCTCCCGCCCGCGGGAGGGTCCGGTGGGCTTGCTCTTCGCCGGCGCGGCGGCAGCCGATCGCGGCGCAGGGGAGCGCTTGCGCTCCCAATCCTCATAGCCGCCGGCGACGATGTCCACCTTGCCCGAGCCGTCGAGGCCGCGCGTGATCGTCACCGTCCGGTCGAGGAAGTCACGGTCGTGGCTGACGATGAGGACGGTGCCGTCATAATCGGCGATTACCTCCTGGAGCAGGTCCAACGTCTCGAGATCGAGATCGTTGGTCGGCTCGTCGAGCACCAGCAGGTTCGAGCGGCGGGCGAACTCGCGCGCCAGCAGAAGCCGCGAGCGCTCGCCGCCCGAGAGGGTGCCGATCAGCGCGTCAACCAGGCCCGGATCGAACAGGAACTCCTTGAGATAGCCCTGGATGTGCTTGCGGGTGCCGCGGACGTCGATCCAGTCGCTTCCGTCGGCGAGCACGTCGCGGACCTTGCGCGCCGGATCGAGCAATTTGCGCTGCTGGTCGATGATCACGCCGCTCAATGTCTTGGCGCGGCTCACCTTGCCCTCGTCGGGCTCGATCTCGCCGGTGAGCAGCTTCAGCAAGGTCGTCTTGCCGGTGCCGTTGGCGCCGACCACGCCGATCCGGTCGCCGCGCTGGATCTTGAGCGAGAAGTCGCGAATGACAACGCGCTCGCCGAAGCGCTTGGTCACCCCGTCGGCGTCGATCACCGTCTTGGTCTTCACGTCGTCGGACTGGAGGCCGAGCCTGGCGGTCCCGGCGGGGCCGAGCATCGCCGCGCGCTGGGCGCGCATCTCGTGGAGCTTGGTGAGCCGGCCCTGGTTGCGCCGGCGCCGCGCGGTCACGCCGCGCAGAAGCCAATGCTCCTCGATCTTCAGCTTGGCGTCGAGCCGCTCGGCGTTGCGCGCCTCCTCCTCGTAGACCCGCTCGGTCCAGGCCTCGAAGCCGCCGAAGCCAACCTCCGCCCGGCGCAGCGATCCGCGGTCGAGCCACAGCGAGGAGCGCGTGAGGCGCTTGAGGAAGGTCCGGTCGTGGCTGATGACGATGAAGGCGCCGCTATAGCGGCTAAGCCAGTCCTCCAGCCAGTTGATCGCCGCGAGATCGAGATGGTTGGTCGGCTCGTCCATCAGCAGGACGTCGGGCGCCTGCGCCAGCGCCCGGGCGATCGCTGCCCGGCGCCGCTCGCCACCCGAGGCGGTGGCCGCGGGACGATCGAGGTCGATTCCGATTTGCGAGGCGATCGCGTCGACCTCGTGCGGCGCCGGCGCGTCGGGGCCGGCAAGCGCATAATCGCGCAAGGTGGCGAAGCCCGCGACCGGCGGGTCCTGCTCGAGCAGCACCACCTTGGTCCCCGGCTGGATCGTCCGCCGGCCCTCGTCGGTGTCGATCAGCCCGGCCAAAGCCCTGAACAGGGTCGTCTTGCCGGCGCCGTTGCGGCCGATGAGCGCCAACCGGTCTCGCGCCCCGACGAAGATGTCGAGGCCGCGGAACAGCCAGCCATTACCCTGGATCAGGCCGAGATTTTCAAAAGCGAGTACGGGAGCGGACATGGTGGCCAGATAGAGGCCCGCGCGGAAAGCTCAACAGGCGCCGGTCAGCGAGCGCCTTCCCGCGCCCTTTGCTCCTCGACCATCCGCGCGACGCTCTCGAGCAAGGCGGGCGCGTCGTAGACGATGCCGTCCTTGATGGTCCAGCGGACGCCGCCGACGCGCTCGACCTGCTGTGTGCGCGGGTTGAGGCGCATGTGGCCGGTGCCGTAGAGCACTTTCAGGTTCGCCAGCGGATTCTCCGGGACGATGACGAGATCGGCCAGCATTCCCGGACGGACCATGCCGAATTCCGGCTCCCGGCCGCGCGGTTCGGAAATCTCGCGGGCGCCGTTGATCGTCGCCGCCTGGATCACCTCGAGCGGCGCGAAGCCGGCTTCCTGGAGCATCTCCAGCTCCTGAATGTAGGAGAAGCCCCAGGTCTGATAGATATAGCCGGGGTCCGAGCCTGCAGTGACCCGGCCGCCC